>JAFQDY010000147.1 GCA_017399325.1 Oscillospiraceae bacterium | reverse complement strand
GGCGGCGATATTACCCGAAAGAAAAAACTGTTGGAGAAGCAGAAAGAGGGCAAAAAGCGGATGCGTACATTCGGTACTGTTTCCGTCCCCTCCGAGGCCTTTATGGCGGTGCTGAAATTAGACGAGGATTAACAGTATGCTCTTTTTTTCCAACAAAAATAAAACTTCGCTGGGCATTTATATCCATGTGCCTTTCTGCCGGAGCAAATGCCAGTACTGCGACTTTTACTCGGTGACCAACAAAGAGGATTCCCTCATTGACGGCTATCAGGATGCGGTCTGCAGCCACATCAAAGAAACCGGCCCCCTTGCCCCCGATTACCTGGTGGACACCATCTATTTCGGCGGCGGTACGCCCACATTCTTCGGTGCAGACGGTATGGTGGCAATTTTAATTGCCATTCGCAAGTCCTTCCACGTGTCCCCCACTGCGGAGATCACCTTTGAGGCCAACCCGGATTCCGTATCCGACCGACTGCTTCGCCGTCTGCGGAGCGAGGGTTTCAATCGGGTAAGCCTGGGTGTGCAGTGCGACGACGACGAGATCTTGAAGAAACTGGGCCGTCCCCACACCTATTCCCAAGTGGTCAGCGCGGTGAGCCGTATCCGGAAATTCGGCTTTAAGAACCTGTCATTGGATCTGATGTACGGCCTGCCCGGTCAGACGCTCCCGGCTTGGGAAAGGACATTGACCAACGTGCTGAAACTCCAGCCGGAGCATATCAGTTGCTACGGGCTGAAGGTGGAAGAAGGCACGCCCCTTTACGAATATCAGGAATTCTGCAATCTGGCTGACTATGACACCCAGGCGGATATGTACTTATCGGCCATTGGGATTCTTCGCCAGCACGGCTATCGGCAGTATGAGATCTCCAATTTTGCCCGCAAGGGCCATGTGTCCCGCCACAATCTGAAGTACTGGAACGCAGAACCCTACCTGGGATTCGGCCCCAACGCCAGTTCCGATTTCGGCGGTCGGCGGTTCACCATTATCCGGGATGTGTATAAGTACATTGACGGCATCAAAACCGGCGGACAGGTGCTGACCGAAGTGCAGGAAGTTGCCCCCCGGGAACGGGCAGGCGAATATCTGATGCTGCGGCTGCGGACCACCGCGGGCATCGACCCAAAAATCTACGAAAAGCGCTACTTGCTGCCCTTTGCCCCCTTGGAAGACTACCTTGTGCAGTGCAAAGACCGGGGCTACGCCACCAAAACCTATGACGGCCGCTGGCACTTGACTCCCACCGGCTTTTTGGTGTCCAATTCCATCATTTCCGATCTGCTGACGATTCAAGAAAAGACCTGAAAAATCCCCCGTGCTGCAAAAGCACGGGGGCTCTTTGCATACTTTCTCGCCCGTGAGAAAGTATGATCGTTCTCCTTCGCCACCTCATCCACCGCTTACGCGGTCCCCCTTCCCCTCAAGGGGAAGGCTTGCGGGTGACCGATGATTGCCCCTACAAATAAAATTCCCCTCGGGTTTGATGCCCGAGGGGTTGTCTTTATTTTATTTAAGCGACGGTTTCTTTGATAACCACATAGCCGTCTACCAGGTTGGCGCTTTCCAGCACACCTTCCACGGCAACGGAACGGTCCATCAGATCGGTGCAGATCACGCAGCCGTCTTTGCATTCGATGTGCATCACATTTTTCAGCACGATGTTTTCTTCTGCACGGCTGTTTTTATATACGGTTGAAAGACACATAATGATTACCTCTTACTTTTCATTCAGACTTGCCAGCACCAGGGACAGCCGCATATTGCCCTTTTCAAAATCGGACACCGCTGCCATCACCTGCTCGTAGGCGGCGTGGTTGCCTGCCTTATCCAGTTGGGCAGCCAAGTCTGCCAGTTCCTTGGCGTGGGCAGCATTGTGGCCGGCCATATACTTCATCAGCGCCATCAGTTCTTCCATAGGGGTATGGGCGCAGCCGCCACCGCAACTGCTGCAAGCGCCGCTGCATTCGTGGCTGTGGGTATGGGCATCGCCGTGGGCGTGGAGGGAGTCGTGCTCATGGGGATGGGTGTGGCCGTGCTCGTGAGCGTGGGTATGCTCGTGGGTATGGGCTACGCCATCGTGGGTATGCTCGTGGGAATGGGTGTGCTCGTGCGTGTGGGTATGTTCGTGATCGTGATGGTCGTGCATAGGGATTCTCCTTTACAGTACTTCTTTTAATGCTTCGTGAATTGCGCCGATGGAATACAGCGAGCCAAAGCACAGCACAACGCCGTCCTGTCCTGATAGTTCCATGGCCTTGATAACACCTGCGCGGGTGGACTTACAGGCAACGGCCTTTGCGCCTGCCTTTTGCAGGTGGGCAGCCAGTTCTTCTGCCTCCAGTTTCCGGGGATTGTCGGGGGTGATGCAGACGAACTGCTCCACCAAAGGCATCACAGGCTGGTACATATCGCCGTAATCCTTATCTGCCAAAACACCGGTCAGGGCGATCACTTTTCTGCCCTGCAGGTAATCTTCGATATTTTTGATCAGCGCTTCCACGCACTGGGGATTGTGACCGCCGTCGATAATAAACAAGGGGTCCCGGCTGACGATGTCAAACCGGCCGGGCCAACTGACATCCCGCATACCGTCATAGATATTTTCTTCGGTAATGTTCCAGCCGATCTCTTTCAGCGTATCTGCCACCGAAAGCACCACTGCTGCATTGTGCAGTTGATGGTCGCCCAGCAAGGGCAGATGCAGGTTTTTTCTTGCGCCGCAATCAAATTCCTGTCCGAACAGATCGTGACTGCGGAGAACAAGACCGTCAAAATCGGCCTTCTTCAAGGAAATGTTCTTTTCTGCGCAAACCTGCTCAAAGACCTGCTCCACAGAAGGCGCGCCCCGGTAGATCACCGCGTGGCCGTTTTCCTTGAAAATGCCGGCCTTTGTGCGGGCGATCTCCTCCAAAGTGCTGCCTAAGTAATCGGTATGGTCAAGGCCGATGTTGGTGATCACCGCCACCTCGGGGGTCTTGATGACATTTGTGGCGTCAAACTCGCCGCCCATGCCCACTTCCAGTACTACAATATCGCAGTTTTTCCGCTTGTAGTACTCAAAAGCAATGGCGCAGACCAGTTCAAACTCCGTAGGCGTCTCGGCCATAGATTCTGCCAGGGGCTTTACATACTCGGTAACCGCCACCAGATCTTCGTCGCTGATCTGCTGGCCGTCAATTTGGATCCTTTCGTGGAAACGGTAGATATAAGGGGAGGTGTAAAGACCTGTACGGTAACCTGCCTTCCGCAAAATGGAGGCGGTCATAGCCGCAGTAGAACCCTTGCCGTTTGTGCCGGCAATGTGGACAAATTTCAGATCATTCTGGGGGTTGCCCATTTTTTCCAGCAACACGCTGATCCGCTCCAACCCCGGCACAGAGCCTTTCCAAAACTTAGAATGAATATATTCGATTGCTTGTTCAGGCGTCATACTTCATCTTCCTTTTTCTTCTTTCTAACAGGAGGCCACAGGCCAATGCGGGTGAATATATTTGCCTGGAACAACAACCAGATCAGCAACACATCCACCACCCAAACGATGGCAAACTGCACCGAGCGGGTGCTGAGTTTCAGCAAAAATCCTTCCCAGAATGTGGTGTAGTAATAAACATACGCCAGCGTAAAACTCTGGTAAAGCACCGAGCCGAAGATCACCGGCAGCGCAAAACTCAAAAACAGGCGGACAGGCGAGAGTTTCTTTGCCAAAAAGTGACGGAACAGGCCGCCAAACACACCGTAGAGAATAGGCGGCACGCAGAAAATGGGATTAAATCCAAAAGGCGAAAACAAACACCCGATAAAATCTGCGGCAAAGCCTACCATACCGCCGGCAAACGGGCCAAAGAGCATACCCGAAAGGAAAATCGGCACTGCCTCAATGGAATAGCGGCTGGATTCCTCCGGCATCAGCCCGAACAACCGGGCAAGCACCACGCTCAGCGCGGTAAGCAAAGCGCAGTAGGCCAAGGTTTTTGTGGTCATAACGACAGGTTTTTTCATAAAATAACCTCCTTTATATGTGGGTAAACGGCCGCGTCCAAATAAAAACCCCGCACGCAATGCGTACGGGGAGTTCTGTTTTGCGGACAGCGAATTCTCTCGACCATCTACCCGACCGAGTATCGCCTCTCATATAAGGGATTATCTTATATGGGCAGCGGGTGCGGAAGCCTCATCGCGGACAAAATCCTTCGTCTGCCAGACAACTCCCCATTTTGGCAGCACTTCACGCGAGGTCTCCTACTCTGTTCGTTCCTATCATACAATAAACCCCACAAAAAGTAAATCCCCTATTTGCAAAATGCCACCTGTTTTTATGAATTTTGAATACAAATGGCGTAAAAACATAAGGAAAAAGCCTTGCTTTTTGTGCAATATTGATTTATAATGACCCTATATTGGGATTTTATGTACCGAAAGGAGGGGCATTCCTTGGGCGAATTGATCGCGGTTCTGTCCGGCAAGGGCGGAACAGGCAAAACTTCCGTTTGCGCAGGCATCGCGGAAGCCTTGGCGCAGTACGGTGAAAAGGTCCTTTGCATCGATTGCGATGTGGGTCTGCGGAACCTGGATATTGCGCTTGGTATGAGCCAGGTGGGCGCCCTCTCGTTTTTGGATGTATGCTCCGGCGGCTACAGTTTGGAAATGGCCGCCAAACACCCCCTGTATCCGGGCATCTCCTTTCTGACCGCGCCGGTGAGCGTGGGTGCAGAAAATGTTGATGCCGACGATTTTTATGCGTTTTTGGAATCGGCAAGAAGCCGCTTTTCCTATATTTTGCTGGACGCCCCCGCAGGCATTGACGCGGGATTCCGTCTGGCGGCCCGCTTTGCCGACCGGATCGTTCTGGTCACCGGCGCTGACCCTGCCTCCATTCGGGACGCATCCCGGGCGGCAGATGTGCTGGAACTGATGGGCAAAACCAATGTACGTATGGTCATCAACCGGGTGAATCCCAAACTGGTGGAAGCCATGGGCATCACCGTGGACGATGTGATGGACCAATCGGGTCTGCCCCTGTTGGGGCTTGTTCCGGAAGACGAAAATGTGGTTCTGTCTGCGGCATTCCGCAAACCACTGCTGAAAGGCAGCAAAAAAGGCGCGGCTGCCGCTTGCCGGCGGATCGCCAAACGGATCCAGGGCAACCTTGTCCCCGTGAAATTAAAGTAAAGGAGAGAATGTTTTGAATATTGCATTTTTGGCCCACGATAAGAAAAAAGAACTGATGGTGCAATTCTGCACCGCTTACAAAAGCATTCTGTCCAAGCACAATCTGTTTGCTACCGCCACCACAGGGCGGCTGATCGCCGACAATACCGGCCTGCCCATCACCCTGCTTCTGGCCCACAAACAGGGCGGCCATCAGCAGATCAACGCCCGCATCGCCTATAACGAGATCGATCTTGTGATCCTGTTTTCCGACCCGGACACCATCGACCCCTGGGACGACAGCCAGATGATGGACACCATTCGCCATTGTGACCGGCACAATGTGCCCATCGCCACCAACCTTGGCAGCGCAGAAATGTTTATTATGGGTCTGCAGCGGGGCGATTTGGATTGGCGTGAAATTTACCACACCAAGTCCAAATATTAAAACAAGCATTTCTTGTCATTGCGAACCAGTCCGCAGACTGGTGTGGCAATCCCTTGCATAAGATGGGGATTCCCACGCCTGCTATCGCAGGCTCGGAATGACAATTTGCTTTATTCTTGAAAGGAAGAAGATTATGGAGAGAATCACACCCCGGACGCTGTCCGGTTTTATGGAACTGCTGCCGGCTAAGCAGGCAAAAATGGAGAAAATGATGGCTGTCCTGCGGGAAACTTACGGTCTGTTCGGCTTTTCCGCGCTGGACACCCCTGTGATCGAGGACGCCAAAATTTTGCTGGCAAAAGGCGGCGGCGAGACCGAAAAACAGATCTACCGCTTTCAGAAAGGCGACAGCGATCTGGCCCTGCGGTTTGACCTGACCGTTCCTTTGGCCAAATATGTTGCTCTGCACTATAACGAACTGGCCTTCCCCTTCCGCCGCTACCAGATCGGCAAAGTCTACCGTGGCGAACGGGCCCAGCGGGGTCGTTTCCGGGAGTTCTATCAGGCGGACATCGACATCATCGGTGACGGCAAACTGGACATCTTGAACGAGGCGGAAATTCCCGCCATTATCTATCGGGTGTTCCGTGGTTTCGGTCTGAACCGTTTCCAGATCCGGGTGAACAACCGCAAGATCTTAAACGGTTTTTATGCAATGCTGGACCTGTCCGAAAAAAGCGGCGACATTATGCGTACCGTGGACAAACTGGACAAGATCGGCGCTGAAAAAGTGGCAAAGATCCTCATTGACGACTGCGGTCTGACCGCAAGCGATGCCGACGAGATTCTGAAGTTTATCGCCATTCGCGGCACAAACGCAGAGGTCCTTACCGCATTGGAAGGCTACGCAGGCCGAAACGAACTGTTCGATCTGGGCCTTGCAGAACTCAAAGCCGTTACCGCGAACCTGTCCGCATTCGGCGTTCCCGAGGAAAACTTTGCCGTTGACCTGACCATCGCCCGGGGTTTGGATTACTACACAGGCACGGTTTATGAAACCACGCTCCTTGACCATCCCGAAATCGGCTCTGTCTGTTCCGGCGGCCGCTACGACAATTTGGCCGGCTACTATACCGACAAGGCTCTGCCCGGCGTGGGCATTTCCATCGGTCTGACCCGCCTGTTCTATGTTTTGGACGAGCAGGGCCTGCTCAACGACGCCCTGCCCTGCGCCCCCTGTGACGCGCTGGTCCTGCCGATGACTGAGAACATCGCAGCCGCCATTTCTCTGGCAGAGGCCCTCCGCAACGGCGGCGTTCGGGTGCAACTGTATGGCGAGCAGAAGAAGTTCAAGCAGAAGATGAGTTATGCCGACAAGATCGGTGTGCCTTATGCGGTACTGCTTGGTGAAGACGAAATTGCCGAGGGCGTTTGCTCTGTGAAGGATATGACCACCGGCCAGCAGGTGAAACTGCCCGCAAGTGAAGCGGCCGACTATATTCTGAAAAGCCTGCAGAACAACTGCGGCCCGCTGATTTTGGAGAAATAACAACAATGGCCCCCTCATAGAGGGGGCTTTTCGGGTCGTCGAGGACGCTACAAATTCTTTTGCCGCGCAGCAAAAAAGACGCGTCATTCCGAGGGAGCAACGCGACCGTGGGAATCCCCTTCGGCGGTTGCATCTCCTTGGGGATTGCCACGTCGGGCATTCGCCCTCCTCGCAATGACGGAATCCTTTTAACTTTTGCATTCTTAAAAAGGAGGACAATAATGGAACTAACCCATACCGCCACCCGTACCGGACGATTGTCCTCTTTTTTGCGGGGAGAGATGGGGTTGTCTGCGGGCCTTATGAACCGGCTGAAGTGGCAGAACCTGCTGTTCGTCAACGGCAAACCTGTCCACACGGACTTTTCCGTTCAGCCGGGGGACATCATTTCCGTACCCCTGGATGAACCCACCCCCGACTACCCGGCCCAACAGTGCGAACTGACCGTTTTATATGAAGACGACCACCTGCTGGCGGTGGACAAACCGGCAGGCATGCTGATCCACCCCTCCCGGGCCCGGAACACCGACACTTTGGCCAATTTTGTGCTGGGCTATTATGAGAAAACCGGCCAGCATTCCGCCTTTCACCCCCTGACCCGATTGGACAGGGACACATTCGGGGTGGTTCTGCTTGCCAAAAACGCCCATATCCACGGACTTTTGAACGAACTGCACCTGCAGGGGGCATTCACCAAAACATACCACGCGCTGGTCTATGGTTGCCCCCATACAGAATCGGGTACCATCGACGCGCCCATCGCAAGACTGCCCCTGCCCAGCCTTTTGCGGCAGGTCCACCCTGACGGCAAACCCTCCCGGTCCGCCTACACCCTTTTGGAGAAAAAAGGCCAAGTCAGCAAACTGGCTTTGCAGCCTATCACAGGCCGCACCCACCAACTGCGTGTCCATTGCGCGTATATGGGTTTTCCCATTTTGGGTGACCCCCAGTACGGCACAGAAAAATCCCAATCCTTTTCAAAAGAATTGGGATTTCATACGCAGATGCTCTGCGCCAAAAGTCTTGAATTTCCCCACCCCATTATCGGCGAAATGATGAAGATCACTTCCCAAATGGATGCGGAGTTATGAGTTTGTGTCCAGCAGTTTATAGGAAAACTCCAGAATTTTTGCCGTTCCAAGGCTGTTTTCAATGGTAATGCTGCCGTCGGTTTCGTTCAGCAGGCCCGCCTGCTCCAGACATTTGCGGGTATGACGGGCAGTGCCTTCGCCACCGTCGAACAGTTCCGTTTTTTCGCCCAGAATTTTGGCAACGACAGGCTTGACAAAGGGGTAATGGGTGCAGCCCAGCACCAGCGCGTCCAGTTTGCCCACATAGGGGGCAAGCACTTTGTTTAACAGTTCTTCCACCTGCGCACCCTCGGTCACACCGGACTCGATCAGTTTCACCAATCCCGGAGCAGCGATCCGCGCCACATCGGCTTGGGGGAATCGCTCCAACTGGTGGGCGAGTTTTTCTTCTTTTAAGGTGACTTTCGTGGCCATAATGCCGATCTTGCCTGCAGGATAGCGGTCTGCCGCCAGTTTTAAGGCAGGCTCGATACCGATGATGATGGTGTCCGGATACTGCTCCCGCAGGCGGCCAATGGCAACCGCCGTTGCGGTATTGCAGGCCACCACCAGCGCCTTCACATCCCGGCTCAGAAGCATATGGACCGCCTGTATGGTCAGGTCGCACACTTCCTCCGGGGACTTGCCTCCATAGGGAGCATTGGCAGAGTCGCCAAAATACAGGAAGTTTTCCCCGGGCATACATTTCACCAGTTCCCGCAGAACGCTGATGCCGCCCACGCCGGAGTCAAACACGGCGATCTTCCCTTCTTTGGATGCCATTTTCTCACCCGCTTTCCGATCTTTCCCCCATTATAGCAAACAAAAGCGATCCTTTCAATAAAAAAGTGCGGGCGCGGTCGGTTTTTGGACTGCATCCGCACTTTTTTCCCCGTTTTTCTTGACAATGCCCCCAGGGAATTTTACAATATCTTTAAAGAAGAAAGAGAGGGTGCCCTATGAAACGAAAGAAAATTATGAAGGCGCTGGCAGACTTGCTCAGCCGCCCCATAACCAAGTTGCTCTTTTATTTGGGCGGTATGGCGCTGGTGCTGGGTCTTTCCGGCGCGTTTTCCAGCGGCAAGACCATTTGGGGCACATTCCTGAATATCTTCACCTCAGATGATACGCTGAGTCTGTTTTTTGCCGGTCTTGTTTCGCTGGGTCTGGTGAAACTTCTGTCCCTGTTTGACAGTTATATGGAAGAATCCCTGAAGATCGAGGACAACCATCACAAGATCATCAACCAGTACAACGCCCACAATCAGTACCCCCCCAAACTTTTGCAAACCATTCGGAAAAAGTGCAGTATGCCCAATGCCGGCGACGGCGTGCTGGAAGATCTGATCGACGCCGGACAGGTCGGCAACTATGCCGATAAAAAGGGCGAATTTCTTATGCTTCGCCATGTGAAAGACACCTGCCCGCAGCCTGTTTTCCCCGGAGAAAATGCCACTAAAAAAGAAAAGCGGGTCTACCGTCGCGATCTGCGGAAATGGAACCGGTCCGTAGAGAAAAAAGTTTGGGAAAAAGACACCCAGAGCAGTTCTTATGATGAGGCTGTCAAAAGCGCCCAGCGGTATCTGCGGGGCAAACTGGGTCTTTGCTCGCTGAATGTGTTTACCAACAAAAGCGGCAAAACAACTGTGCGCTTTGCTGACGATCCCAAACCCCATGAACTGCCGTCGTTCGTCATCACCAACGCGGACGAACTGCTGCAGGCTCACAAAAATTCCGCCAAAAACAACTCCAACACCATTCGTCTGGATGACTTTACTTACGATGCCGCCACCGACGAACTGCGTTTGCATACCAGCCGTTCCACCTACTACCATATGCTCATCACCAACCGCTGTATGGACTATCAGTTTGCCAACGGTATGAGCATCCGGGAAGTTTACGAGTACGACAAAGAGATCTGCCCCCTGGCGCGCTCTAAATTCGGCAACCAGATCGGCATCAACGGCCTGATCGTTACCAATGATAACTACATTCTTGTGGAAAAGCGCGACCGGAAGAAGATCACCTGGAAGAACAAGTTTGCCCAGAGCATTTCTCTGGCAATGAAGGTGGATGATATGAAGATCCACCGCTGGGATAAGTTGGGCGACGACCCTTCCGTGGTGCAAAATAAACTGGGCGAGATCATCACCAAAACCATTGAGAGCAATTTCGGTCTTGTCCCTGTCAAAGATTACGAACCCTTTGAAATGTCCCACAATTTCCTGGGTCTTGCCCGGGACTTGCTGGAAGGCGGCAAACCCAACCTGTACTTTTTCGTGCGCACCACCTGTGGCGCCGACGAATTGCTGGACAGGCTGGAACACAATGTGAAAGTCACCCACGAATCCAACGCCCTGCTCCCCGAAAACGCACGGACCAAAGTTATCTCCACTTCCAAACTGGATTCGGACTACTATCTGATCCCTTTCGAGGATGTGAAGATCGACTTTGGCTACTGTCTGCACGCAGACAGACGGCGCATTTTGCGTGTGCGCAGAAAGTTTACGAGCCGCTGCAATCCCTTTAAAGTGGCTTGGGACAGGACCGCCACCGCCATCAACCGGGCGGTGCGCCCCATTTTGAAGCGGGAATGCGGTGAAGCGCTGCTGGTGACGCTTTCTTATATGGAGATGTGTCCCCGCTGGCGGAAACCCAGAAAAGAGGAAAAAAACAATGGCAAATAAAACCATCGTCGCCTTTGGCGAAATTATGCTGCGGCTGACGCCCCAAAACGGCATTTTGAATGCAGAGGGTTTTCAGGCCTGCTACGGCGGTACCGAATCCAATGTGCTGGTGGCCCTGTCCTGTTTTGGCAACAAAACCCGCTATCTGACCAAACTGCCCGATAACGATCTGGGCCGCAGCGCGGTGATGCACCTGCAGCGGTTCGGCGTGGATTGCAGCCAGATCCCTATGGACGGCAGCAATATGGGTATGTACTTCTTTGAACCCGGTTTTGGCACACGGCAGGCCAAGGTGATCTATGTTCGCAAACAGGCGGAAGTGACCACCCTGACCCAAGACGATCTGGATTACGACCGGGCCTTTGCCGACTGCGGACTGTTCCATATCAGCGGCATCTCCTTTGCCCTGTCGGCATCTGTGCAGGACCTTTGCTTCCGGCTGTTGCAAGAGGCAAAAAAGCGAAATATTCCTGTCAGTTTCGACTTTAATTACCGCAGCAAACTGTGGAGTTTGGAGCAGGCCGCCGCGGTTTACCGGAAAATTATCCCCTATGCAGACACGGTGTTCTGTAGCCGTCGGGATCTGACCGCATTTCTCGACTTGACAGAGAACGCTTTCTTCTCCGCCTACCCCAATGTAAAGCATTTGGTGGCGCGGGAACGGGAGGTTCTGTCCGATGACCGCCATATCATCAGCGCCACGGTGTACACCCCCCAAGGCCCTGTGGCCACCGCGGAAAAAGAAGTGGCGGTGCTGGAACGGATCGGCGGCGGCGATGCATTTGCCGCAGGCTTCCTCCACGGACTTTTGCATTTTGCCGGCGATTTCGCCCGGACTTTGGACTTTGCCACTGCCTGCTTTGCGCTGAAACACGCCACCGCCGGTGATGTTCTGGCCACAAGGGCAGACGAGATCGGCATTGGGGAATCAAAGGATGTGAAACGATAATGAAAATTTGCCTGAGCATCGGCCAGGAAGACTCCTCTTTCCGGCAGATGATCGAAAAACTTACCCCCCACGCCCAAGTGGATGTGGTGGGTCTTTCCGGCTATGATCTGTCCGGTTACGACATTTTTATCGGCAAGCGTATGAGCGTTCGCGCACTGGAAACGGCAGACCGGCTGAAAGTGGCCTTTGCCTACAAGACCGGCGTGGACGATTTCCCCTTGTCGGAGATGAAGAAAAAAGGCGTTGCGCTGGTCAATTCCCACATTGACGCGGACATCATTGCCGAGTACGCCTTCGGCTTGAGCATTTCCCTTGTCAACCGGATCACCGAGTGCGACAAGAAACTGCGGGAAGGCATTTGGTACGACAACTCCAATCCCTATTGGCAGAGCATTTTCGATATGAAAGTGGGTCTTTTGGGTTACGGCCACATCGGCAGGCACTTAAATGCCATTTTGCGCCGCAACCATATCGCCACCTACACCTTAAACCGGGGGAAAACTTACGAAGATATCGAAACCGTGGACAACCTGGAAGAACTGATCGACAAGTCGGATATTCTGATCCTGTCCCTGCCCAAAACCCCCAAGACAGACAAGATCATTGGCAAAAAAGAACTGGAAAAAATGGCGAACAAGTACATCGTCAATGTGGGCCGAAGCAACAGCATCGACCAGCAGGCGCTGTATGATGCGCTGGTAAATGGCGAAATTGCCGGCGCGGCCATCGACACCTGGGATAAAAAACCCAAGGACAAGTCTTCCCGGCTGAACCCGGCAAAGCAACCCTTTGTAAAACTGTCCAATGTGGTGCTGTCCCCCCACCAGGCCACCCGCATCCGGGCAGGCCATCAGCGGTATGTGGGCGACATCACCGAGAAAGTTATTTGCTATATCCAAACAGGCGTTCTCACCGATCAGGTGGATCTGAAGAAGGGGTATTGATTCCAAAAGACGAGGAGATCTAACGGTCTCCTCGTTTGCATTTTTGCCTAATCGAAAACAAGTGCAGACCGAAAAGGCACACCTTGCGGTGTGCGGGACTCTCCCACGACCTAAAAATTGCTACCTGTTGGGGTGGGTAAGGGACTCGTTTGCATTTTTGCCTTTGGCAAAAATTATTGTAGCCACCAGTGTTTGCACTGGTGGCAGCAATATGCCACCGGCATATTGCATTTTTATTTTTCGAGTCCCTGCCCACCTGAAGAAAAAGAAGAGGAGACCATTTGGTCTCCTCTTCTTTTTCTGGGGTGGGTAATGGGACTCGAACCCACAACGCCCGGAACCACAATCCGGTGCTCTGCCAATTGAACTACACGC
>JAFQDY010000146.1 GCA_017399325.1 Oscillospiraceae bacterium | reverse complement strand
GCCTGCCAGACAGGTGGCGAACCTCAGATCAAGGAGCTGACCGCGATCCTGGAGCAGAATGGCAAAAAGGTCGTTGCTACTACCGTTTGTGATTACTGCTGCATGAATCTGGGCGTCAAGACCAAGATGAAGGCTATCAATGCAGCCAACCCTGACTGCGTCATCTGCATGTCCTGCGGTGACGGTGTCCAGTGTGTTGCTAAGAACGCCAACAATAAGCCTGTATACCCCTCCAACAACACCATGTATCTGGGCGAAGCCGTTAAGTTCGGTGTTTGGGAAGAAGCCTGCCGCTTCTGCGGTGACTGCGTCCTGGGCAAGACCGGCGGCATCTGCCCCATTACCCAGTGTGCCAAGAGCCTTGTGAACGGTCCTTGCGGCGGTCAGAAGAATGGCAAGTGCGAGGTCAACCCCGAGAATCCCTGCGCATGGATCAAGATCTACGAGCGTCTGCAGGCAACCGGTCAGTTGGACAAACTGGCAAAGCGCCGTGAAGACAAGGGCCATGGCGATTTCGCTTATCCCAGAACTATCAGCCTGAGGGGGAAATAAGATATGAGTATGTTGAAAGATGTATTGGAAGCCGGTAAGTTTGGTATTACCGCAGAAATGGCCCCTCCTAAGGGTTACGATTTCACCGAGCAAATGGAAGCCGCTGAACTGCTCAAGGGCAAAGTTCACGGTGTTAACGTTACCGATATGCAGTCCGCCAGTTTGAAGGCCACCGGCCTGGGTCTGTGCATCAAGTTGAAGCAAGCAGGCGTTGAGCCTATTCTGCAGATGACCGGCCGTGACCGCAACCGTATGGCTCTGATGGGCGACGCTCTGGCTGC
The DNA here is from genome assembly GCA_017399325.1 of Oscillospiraceae bacterium. GTDB lineage: Bacteria > Bacillota > Clostridia > Oscillospirales > Oscillospiraceae > Faecousia. The sequence continues at coordinate 1,709 of JAFQDY010000146.1, read as the reverse complement.
CGCTGCCTTTGGCATCGACACCATGCTGGCCCTGACCGGCGACCACCCCGTAGTTGGCGACTGCCGTGACGCAAAGCCTGTTTACGATCTGGATTCCGTGGGCATTCTGAAGATGCTCTCCGATATGGAAGCCACCGGCAACGACTGCGGCGGCAACGAGATCGCAGGCGGCGCACCTTCTTTCTACAAGGGCGCATCCGTCACTCCCGTTTACGAGCCTCTGTTCCTGCAGATTAACAAACTGCGTCAGAAGGTTGAAGCCGGCGCGATGTATATTCAGACTCAGGGCATTTTCGACCTGGACACCTACAAGCGTTTCCTGGAAGAAGTGGACAAAGCCGGTATCAAGACCCACATTATGGCCGGTATTATCCCCCTGAAGGCCGCCGGTATGGCTAAGTACATGAACGAGAACGTTCCCGGTATCGATGTTCCCCAGCATATGATCGACCGCTTGGCCGCTGCTGCTGCAGAAGGCAAGGAAAAGGGCGTGAAGGGTCTGCCCATGAAGTTGGGTATTGAGATGGCTGCCGAAATGATCGCAGAGATCAAGGCCCAAGGCCTGGGCGATGGCGTACATATTATGGCCATCGGCGCAGAAAAGAACGTGCCTGTCATTTTGGAAAAGGCCGGTCTCACCGCTTAATCAAACATCAAAAGCGTCGGTTCTTGCGGGCCGGCGCTTTTTTAGGCTTCATTGTCGAAAAATGTCGGATTTTTGTATCTTCTCTTCCCTTGCTATCCGCCCTTTTATCTGCTAATCTATAACCATAAAACAAAGAGGTTATCGTTATGCAAAAGTTGCTCATCGTGGATGCTTCCAGTATCTTCACCGATGCATTAAAGGAAGTGTTCCAAAACGAATTTCAATTGCATATTTGCCACGATGGGGAAACTGCTCTGGAAGCAATGCTTTCATTTCAGCCGGATGCGTTGGTCATCAACCTGATACTCCCCTACAAAGACGGCTTAACGGTTTTGCAGGAAAGCGCCCACAAACCAAAGGTGATTTTGGCTATGGTTCCCAATATCACAGACTATGTGGCTGTGATGGCTGAACGGTTAGACATTGATTATGTTATGGTTATGCCCAAGATAAGCACTTTGCGGGTGCGGCTTATGGATCTGGTCGCCAATGCCACCCACAAGAGCATGGACTCCGCAGCCCAAACCGCAGTGCATCTGCACGCGCTGAACTTTCCCACCCATTTGGACGGCTATCGGCAACTGTGCGTAGCCGTCCCCCTGTTTGCTGCCAATCCCAATATGCGGCTGAGCAAGGAATTGTATCCCGCCATTGCCAAACATTTCGACTTGCCGGATGCCCGAACTGTGGAACATTCCATTCGCAAAGCCATCGGCGCAGCCTGGAGTAAGAAAAATCCCTCTGTTTGGACAAAATACCTGCCTCCAAAAGCAGACGGCACCATCCCCTGCCCCAGCAACAAGGCGTTTATCTCCCGATTGGCAGAAATGTTGGTGTTGGAAAACCCGCCGCAAGTATAAAAATACACCCCGACGCATATGCGCCGGGGTGCTTCCTTTTAGCCGGCACTGCCGGTCTTTTCGTGCTGTGTGCCGAAATAGAACGATACCACCATAGATACGATGATCATCACATTGTCCGGTTGGATCCTGCCCTGCAAAGCCAGCACAGAGAAAACCGCCACCACCGCGAACGTGACAATGGTCTTCACTTTCATCAGTTC
>JAFQDY010000014.1 GCA_017399325.1 Oscillospiraceae bacterium | reverse complement strand
CCAACACGACAATCTTCTTCTTGTTGGTCAAAACAGAGGTGTTTGTGCCGGTGTATGAAGAGTAGAAATAAGGAATATATGCGCCGGTGTGGCATGTATCGACCATGCGGTATACAGGATACAGATCCTGCTCCTTACGCAGGTTGTAAACATCAACTTCCTTCCAATTCCAGAGTTTTGCAATATATTGGTCGCCAAAGCCCATCTTCTTTGCGCACTTTAAGGTTTCCAAATCACCGGGGTTTGCCTGAATGACAGCCTCAAATTTCACGATGCGCTCAATAGCCTCAAGGAAGAAGGAGGTGATCTTTGTAATATTGTGAAGTTTCTCAACACTTTCTCCACGGCGGAACAACTCGGCAACTGCAAAAATGTTATCGTCTTGAAATGTTTCCAAGTACTTCAGCATCTCATCGCTAGCCATATTGTCAAACTTTGCCATATGGAAGTGACAAACGCCGATTTCCAAAGAACGAACGCCCTTCAAAAGGCACTCTTCCAGAGTTGAACCGATGCCCATAACCTCGCCGGTTGCCTTCATCTGTGTGCCAAGTGTATTGGCCGCAGAAGTGAACTTATCAAAGGGGAATCTAGGCAATTTTGCAATGGCGTAATCCAAACTGGGTTCGAATGCCGCAGTTGTGTTGGCAATAGTAATCTCATCCAAACGCATACCCACAGCGATCTTGGCCGTCACCCGGGCAATGGGATAGCCGGACGCCTTGGAAGCCAACGCGGAAGAACGGGACACTCTGGGATTTACCTCGATCAAGTAGTACTCAGACGTTTCGGGGTTCAGTGCAAATTGCACGTTACAACCGCCCTCGATCTTCAGTTCACGAATCAACTTGATAGCAGAATCGTTCAGCATCTTCTCGTCCTTCTTGGACAGAGTCATAATAGGCGCAACAACAAGGCTATCGCCGGTATGAACACCAACGGGATCGATGTTTTCCATACCGCAGATGGTGATGGCGTGGTCATCGGAATCCCGCATAACCTCAAACTCGATCTCCTTGTAGCCCTTAACAGATTTCTCGATCAGTACCTGATGTACAGGAGACAGTTTGAACGCATTCGTGCCGATTTCTACCAATTCATCTTCATTATTGGCAAAACCGCCGCCGGTACCGCCCAGAGTAAATGCAGGACGCAGTACCACAGGATAGCCGATGCGCTTCGCTGCATCCTTTGCCTCGTCGAGAGAGTATGTGATCTCAGAAGGAATAACAGGCTCGCCGATGGATTCGCACAGTTCCTTAAACATCTCACGGTCCTCAGCGCGCTCAATGGAGGAACTGGAAGTACCCAACAATTCCACTTGGCACTCTTTCAAAACACCCTTTTTCTCCAGTTGCATAGCCAGATTCAGACCTGTCTGACCGCCGATGCCGGGAACGATGGCATCAGGACGCTCGTAGCGAATGATCTTTGCGATAAATTCAAGGGTCAAAGGCTCCATATATACCTTATCAGCAATAACAGTATCGGTCATAATGGTAGCAGGGTTACTGTTGCACAAAACAACGGTATAACCTTCTTCCTTTAATGCAAGGCAAGCCTGTGTGCCTGCGTAGTCAAACTCTGCGGCCTGTCCGATCACGATGGGGCCGGAGCCGATAATCAAAATTTTCTTAATATCCGTTCTCTTTGCCATATTCAATCCTCCATTTTCGACTTATCATATACAGACTTACCGTCGCAGACAGTAAGTACACATTCACCTTTTAATTTCCAACCGGCAAAGGGCGTTGCCTTGCCTTTGGACAGGAATTGATCGGGGTCGACCGTAAATTCTTTGCTCAGATTCCACACGGTGTATTCTTCACCTGCAGAAATACCAAACCGCTTTCGCGGATTCGTGCTGAACAGTTCCACCAGTTTTTCCAGCGTTATGATACCGGGTTCAACCAGATAGGTATACAGAACAGGAAATGCCGTTTCAATTCCAACGACACCAAATGCACTGCCAGCCAGGCCCTTGCTCTTCTCTTCAGCGCTATGGGGCGCGTGGTCGGTGGCGATCATATCGATGGTGCCATCCACAATGCCGGCCACAAGGGCTTCTCTGTCGGATTTGTCACGCAAGGGCGGATTCATTTTGAACCGGCCGTCTTCCTGCAGGAAGGAATCGTCCATTGTCAAGTAGTGGGGACCGGTTTCGCAGGTTACGTCCAAGCCTTTCGCCTTTGCCTGTCGGATCAGTTCCACACTTTCTTTGGTGGAAATGTGGCACACATGGTAGGCGCCGCCGATCTCCTCCACCAGTTTTAAATCACGGGCGATCTGTTCATATTCACTGGCGCTGCAGATGCCCTTATGGTTACGGGCTGCAGCATACTGTCCGTCGTGGATATATCCGCCGTTCAGCAGGCTGTTGACCTCACAATGGGCAACGATCATCTTACCTAACGCCTTGGCCCGCTTCATGGCCCGACGCATCATTTCATCATCCTGCACACCCCGTCCGTCATCAGAAAAACCGATACAAAAGGGTGCCATTCCTTCCAGGTCTGCCAGTTGTTCGCCTTTTTCACCAACGGTGATAGCACCGTAAGGATACACATGGATGCAGGATTGTTCCTCGATCAGTTTCCGCTGCAACATCAGATTCTCAACACTGTCCGGAACCGGGTTCAGATTCGGCATCGTACAAACTGCCGTATAACCGCCTCTGGCTGATGCCTTCGAGCCGCTTTCGATGGTTTCTTTATAAGAAAAACCCGGCTCACGGAAATGCACATGCACATCACAAAAGCCGGGTAAAACAACATATTCAGAAACAGCGTCAGAGGACAATGCGGACATCAAAACGCAGCCGGAAGAAACAATAACACTATCGCTCAAACCAACGAATTTTAACTTAGCCTGTGCGCACATAATCCCGTTTCCTCCCATATTACTTTTATCTATGCGAGTATATCATATAGGACAGACTTTGTCAAACAAAGTCGGAAAATTTTCCTGTGAAAAAATGCACAAATTATCGGTTCTCAAAAAGGGTCAAAGTATCCAAATCCACAAAGGGATAAACCCGCTGCCAAGTGCCATCTGTTTTTCTCACACTTGAACGATGGGCGCTAAGCAAACGAACAATATCATACACATCGATCCAGATCTCAGAATTACACTCTTTTTGACTCTCGTCAAAAACCAGTTGCATACCGAAATGCAGGTGGACGGTCTGGATATTGTTAGTATTTTCTTTATCCGAATAGCCGGTACGCCCCATAAACCCGATCAGTTCCCCAGGCTGGACGATTTTGCCTTCGTACATATCCTTTGCAAAGGGTGTGTCCTTCTGTAGGTGGGCATAATAATAGTATCGCTTAGAGTCAAAGGAGCGAATTCCGATTCGCCAACCACCGTAGCGATTCCAGCCCATAGCCTCCACGATCCCACCTTCGACCGCCACGATCGGCGTTCCCAAGCCACCCATCAGGTCGTTGCCCAAATGCTTTCTGTTAAACCCAAACGAGCGACTGTTGCCGAAATCGGAACAATGGCTATATCCGTAGCCTGCGGCTATGGGACTGAACGCTTTCAAGCCGTAGGCTGGTTT
>JAFQDY010000145.1 GCA_017399325.1 Oscillospiraceae bacterium | reverse complement strand
TCCACCATCGGTTGCTTTGAAAATCAGACCAAGAAATCGGTCAATTCCAAGTTTACACAGGAGGCAATGACCAATTTCTTTAAGGAGCAACTGCAAGTTTGGTTCCTGGAGAACAAGCAGGAGGCTGACCGGGCTGCTGACCAGATCTTAGTAAACAAGCGGGCAAGAGAGTCTGCCGAAAAGACCAGAAGCAGTATGAAGAAGAATCTGTCTGCTAAGGTGGATATCGTAAACCGGGTGCAGAAGGTTGTGGATTGCCGCAGCAAAGACGTGGCGGTTCGGGAACTGTACATCGTGGAGGGTGACTCTGCGTTGGGTTCTGTCAAACTCTCCCGGGATGCAGAGTTTCAGGGCATTATGCCTGTCCGTGGCAAGATCTTGAATTGTCTGAAAGCGGACTATAACCGCATTTTTGCATCCCCGATCATCACCGATTTGATGAAGGTGCTTGGTTGCGGCGTGGAAGTTGAGGGCAAAAAAGCAAAGGAATTGAGCAGTTTTGACATTTCTGCCCTGCGTTGGAGCAAGGTGGTTATCTGTACGGACGCAGATGTGGACGGATTCCAGATCCGCACATTGATCCTCACAATGCTCTACCGGCTTTGCCCCAAACTGATTCGGGACGGTTATGTATATATTGCCGAATCCCCATTGTTCGAAATTACCTGTAAGGATAAGACTTGGTTTGCCTACAACGAGCAAGAAAAAGCAAAAATTCTGCTGGAATTAGAGGGCAAAAAAGTTTCCATTCAGCGGTCCAAGGGTCTTGGTGAAAACGACCCCGAGATGATGTGGATGACCACTATGAATCCTGAAACCCGTCGCCTGATCAAAGTGATGCCGGAAGACGCAGAACGTACGTCCCATTATTTTGATGTGCTTTTGGGTGATGCGCTGAACGAAAGAAAGAATTTTATTGCGGAAAACGGCGCTAAGTATCTCGACTTGGCTGATATTTCCTAAGAGAGGTTCCAAATGGCACGAAAGAAGAAAGATGCGGAACAAAAAGTAAAAAAAGTCAACACCGACGGTATTGTGGGACTGGTTGGCTCCACAACAGAGCAGGCGATTTCTGAAACATTGGAAATCAACTATATGCCCTATGCTATGTCGGTGATCGTGTCCCGCGCGATCCCTGAAATTGACGGCTTTAAGCCTTCTCACAGAAAACTTCTGTACACCATGTACAAGATGGGTCTGCTCTCCGGCGGAAGAACCAAATCCGCCAATATCGTTGGACAGACAATGCGCCTGAACCCCCACGGCGATGCGGCGATCTATGAAACGATGGTCCGTTTGGCAAAGGGCAACGAGACACTTTTGCACCCCTTTGTTGACTCCAAAGGTAACTTCGGTAAAGTCTATTCCCGGGATATGGCCTATGCGGCATCCCGTTACACGGAAGCCAAACTGGACGGATTCTGCAACGAACTGTTCCGGGACATCGATGCCGATACGGTGGATATGGTGGATAATTACGACGCCACCATGAAAGAGCCGTCCTTGCTGCCCACCACATTCCCCAATGTGCTGGTGTCGGCGAATCAGGGTATTGCGGTCGGTATGGCCAGCAACATCTGCTCGTTTAATTTGGCAGAAGTGTGCAATACTACCATTGCCTTAATGAACAACCCGGACCACGATATTCTGGAGACTCTGCCTGGCCCGGATTTCTCTACCGGCGGCCAACTGATCTTTGACGAGGTTGTAACAAGAGAGATCTATTCCACTGGTCGCGGCAGTTTCAAACTCCGGGCAAAATGGAACTATGTAAAGTCTGCCAATGTGATCGAGATCACTGAAATTCCTTATTCCACCGCTATTGAGGCGATTATGGATAAGGTGGCAGAACTGATCAAAGTGGGCAAGATCAAAGAAATCGCGGATATGCGCGACGAGACTGACTTGGGCGGCCTGAAACTGACTATCGATTTAAAGCGGGGCGTTGACCCGGAGAAATTGATGCAGAAATTGTTCCGGCTGACACCGTTGCAGGATAGTTTTGCCTGTAACTTCAACATTCTTATTGCCGGTATGCCCAGAGTGATGGGTATCGGTGAGATATTGGAAGAGTGGACTGCCTGGAGAACAGAATGTGTCAGACGCCGTTTGTACTACCATATCCAGAAGAAACAGGAACGGCTTCACTTGCTGAAAGGCTTGGAACGCATTCTGCTGGACATCGATAAGGCAATTCGCATTATCCGTGAAACAGAACTGGAAAGCGAAGTCGTTCCCAACCTGATGATCGGTTTTGGCATTGATGAGATCCAGGCCAATTATGTGGCGGAAATCAAGCTGCGTAACATCAACAAAGAGTACATTCTCAAGCAGACCAAAGCCATCAGCGATTTGGAAAAGGATATTGCCGACCTGCAAAGCACCCTGAACAGTTCCCGGAAGTTGAAAAATGTCATTATTTCTGAACTGGAACAGGTTGCTGCCAAGTACGGCAAACCCAGAAAGACAGAAATCATTTACGAAACCGAGGAAATTCAGGATGAGGACGAGGATGAGCAGATTCCCGATTATCCTGTGACTCTGTTTGTTTCCAGGGAAGGTTATATCAAGAAGATCACTGCCCAGTCTTTGCGTATGTCCGGTGAACAGAAGTTCAAAGAAGGTGATAGCCTTGCTTTCTCCACGGAAACCACCAACAAAGCAGAACTTTTGGTGTTTACCAATATGTATCAATGTTATAAGACCCGGTTAAATGATTTCGATGACGGCAAGGCATCCCAACTGGGCGATTACCTGCCTCAAAAATTGGGAATGGATCCCGGTGAGACAGTACTGCAGGTGGTCCTGCCCGGAGATTATAAGGGCTTTGTTTTATTTTTCTTTGAAAACGGTAAGGGCGCAAAGGTGCCTCTAAGCGCATACGAAACGAAAACCAATCGCCGCCGCCTGATCGCAGCCTTCTCCGATAAGAGTCCGCTTGTTTCTGCGATTGTACTGAACGAAGACAAGCAGATCGTTCTTTACTCCAGCGACGGTCGCGCAGCCATTGTGTCCACTGCACAGTTGATGCCCAAGACCACGAAGAACACCCAGGGCGTGTCAGTTATGAGCCTGAAGAAGAAAGCGCAACTTAAGGAAGTGTGCTTGCTGGAAAACAGCGGCATTACCAATGCAAGTCGGTATCGCAATAAGAACATTCCCACCGCCGGCGCGCTTTTGAAAGAAACCGATACGCCGGAAAAACAAATCAGTTTTGACATTTAGGAGACTGCGATGAAACCCATAACCAAACATTTGATAGCAATACTCAAAATTACATTGGGAAGCGCGCTTTTTGCGTTGGGTTTCAATCTGTTTTTGGTGCCGAATAACTTGAATGCCGGCGGCCTCTCCGGTCTGGCTATGGCCGTGGTCCATATACTGGGCCGCGGCAGCGTGGGTACGGTTACCTTGATTTTGAACATTCCGCTATTTTTGATCGCGGGCATTAAGATCGGTAAAAAGTTCTTTGTGGGTTCTTTGCTTGGTATGCTTTTGTCGTCTGTCCTGATCGATGGGTTTGCCTTTATTCCCGTTCCGCAGACGGAACCGCTGATCGGCGCGCTTTACGGCGGTGCGATTTGCGGCGTCGGCTTGGGTTTGGTGTTTATGAGTGGCGCGTCTACAGGCGGTTCGGATATTGTGGCACGGTTGCTGAAACTTCGATACAGAAATGCGCCCATCGGATTTATCTGTATGTGTTTTGATTTCGGCGTTGTGATCTTGACCGCAATCGTATTTCAAAATGTGCTGGTTGCCTTATATAGCGGCGTGGCAATTTTTGTAACGGGGCAGATCGTTGATGCGGTGGTCTACCGCTTTGATTACTCAAAGGTGGCTCTCATTATCACAAAGCAGCACGACGAAATTGCCCGACAAATCGGAAAACAGTTAGACCGTGGTGCGACCTTCTTAAACGGTGAGGGATCGTACACCGGAGAGGAAATGAAGGTTGTCCTGACCGCGGTAAAACGGCAACAGGTTGCTGACTTGAAACGTATTGTTTCCGAAATCGACCCCAACGCATTTGTGATTATGCAGGAGGCTCACCAAGTACTGGGAGACGGTTTTTCCCGCTATACCAAGGATTCTTTGTAAAAGAATGCAAACATTTTACAAGACGGATATAAAAAATGAAAAAAGGTATTGACATCGGCCGAAAATTTGCTATAATACGTCTTGTTCCGCGGGTGTAGCTCATCCGGTAGAGCGCCACCTTGCCAAGGTGGAGGTAGCGAGTTCGAGCCTCGTCACCCGCTCCAAAGAATAAAGGATCGCCGAAAGGCGGTCCTTTTTTATATCCTTTCAATTTTCTTCATAATTCCATTCAATGAATGAAAAAGATTCTGGCCTTTTCATTTTTCTAATTCTTCCACCAGATTATAAGCGGAGAATGTCAAACGATTCTCCAATCTCACCGCCATTGTTCCACATCGTTCCCTTGTTTCAGCCGAAAAGCATTTTATAATTAGGGTATGCTTTACAAAAGGGAGGAAGGATATGGAAATCCAAATAAAACAATGGGGTTAAGCAGAATTATGTTGCTGATTACCGGAATTGTCAGCAGTGTGGCAGTTGCCACCGTGATGTACATTTCTGCAGATGGTGCTCTGTTTCCATACGGGGTATCCAACGAGGTTACAGAACTGACTGCACCTGCCCAAATCCTACCGGAGGAGATGCTCCAAGCGTATACAAATGACTTTCCGATGCCGGTTGCAGGTACAACATTGGTTGCCAAGGCTTTGGCTTTTTACGACGGCCGCTTTCTGGAAGACGGCTCTGATCGTGAAGTGATCAATGTACTTGCGCTTGAGGTTCAAAATGTGGGGAATGACCACATTCGTAAGGCGCACATTGAACTGAAATTTACGGATATGACCCTAAATTTCTTAGGGGAACATATTCCGTCCGGCGGCAAGGTTTTGCTGATTGAACGAAACTGCGCAAAGTCTCTGCAGGGAGAAATTACCGACTGCGCAGGATGGCAATTTGCGTCTGCAAGCATGGGTAACGCCGAACTGGACATCTCGGCTTCTGACAGTGATCTGGGGCTGTTATCTGTAACAAATCACGCGCAGAACACAGTTTTTAATGTAGAAATTTTCTTTAAATCCTGGGTTGAGCCACCCGGAATGTATGTAGGGGGCGTTGCTCACTGCGTAAAGATTGAAAAACTTGCACCGGGCGAAACGGTCTACCTGCAACCGAACTATTATGTGACAGGGTACAGTAAAGTTGTTTTCATCACCGGTGTCTTAGAAAACCGATATGTGTAACCAAAAGCCACCGTAGGCATAGACTACGGTGGCTTTTTCTTATGAAAGGCTGCTCTAATTTCGGGATATTCAAAATAATAGTTGTAAATAATTCAATAATATACTATAATATTTGATTGAAGGTTATAATATTTGACTTCGGGAGGAATACCTGAGTGAACAATAGAAATGATGAATTGCGCGCATTCTTACAACCCGGCAAACATGTACATCTGGTAGGTATCGGCGGCGTTTCTATGCGTCCCCTCGGCCTTGTCCTGCAGGATATGGGAATGTTGGTTACCGGCTCTGATATGAGTGCTTCTGTGTCCACAGAAGAGTTGATCGCAAAGGGGATCCACGTCCATATCGGTCATCAGGAGGAAAATATTCAGGGCGCTGACTGTGTAATTCGCACCGCTGCGGCACATAATGATAATCCGGAGATCGCGGCGGCCCGGAGCGCCGGTATCCCTGTGTTTGAACGGGCGCAGGCCTGGGGCGTGATCATGCGGGAATATAAGAATGCAGTCTGCATTTCTGGCACCCACGGCAAGACCACTACCACATCTATGGTGACCCATATTCTGATGGAGGCTCAATGGGATCCCACGGTTATGATCGGCGGTTATCTGCCTCTGTTTGGTGCAGGCCACCGGGTAGGCAACGGCGACACCATCGTGCTGGAAAGTTGTGAGTACTGTGATTCTTTCCTGAATTTCTCACCCACTTTGGCAGTGATCTTGAATGTGGAAGCCGATCATCTGGACTACTTCAAGGACCTGGCAGATGTGCAGAAATCCTTCAGAGAATTTGCGGAACTTTCGTCCAATGGTATACTGGCCAACGGAGACGATCCCCATGTAACAAAAACATTGGAGGGCCTGTCCTATGTGAGTTTTGGCTTGCAGCCGGGCAATCGGGTTCATGCAGAGAATATTTGCCCCGACTGGCAGCATTTTGATGTTGTCTGTGATGGGGAATTCTATTGTCACCTTGACTTGCGTGTTCTTGGT
>JAFQDY010000144.1 GCA_017399325.1 Oscillospiraceae bacterium | reverse complement strand
TTAACAAACAACAAAATTCCCGGAATGCTGACGCATTTCGGGAATTTTTTGTGCGGTTAAGCGAAAAAGGGGCCGTTCAAAACCATTTTATCACTATGGCGCGCTGCCCTTCGTCGGGGAGTTGATCATTTTACTTATATTCGATGGGATACTTCTCGCCTGCGAAGGCAACATAAGTTGTGCCTACATTCAGAATCAGAGGAGAGCCGTCTTCCAGGGTGTAAGTGTAGGGGCTGTTTACATCTTCGCGGGACCACTTGATGGGAATGATCTGACCGTTGATAGCGGCATAGCCGTCACCGCTGCCGATGGTATTGTAGAACTGGTGCGAGCTGCCGCAGCTGCAACGCCACTGCTTGGTATAGATAGCGATCACATTCTTGAAGTATACGGCTTCATTGGTATTGCCGTCAATGCTATCCTTGCCGTGCTGGATTCTCTTGTAGAGTTTGGTTGCGGCATCGTACTCAAAACCGGTCTTTCTTGTGCCCTTGAATTTGATGGTGATGCTCTCGGCCTTTTCGCCGTTTAAAACAACATCATCGGCAAATTGCAAACCGAAGTCGCCATTTTCACCGGTAGGTACGCTCTGAGCCTTGTCCTTGATCGCGCTGTAGAGTTTCTCACCGGAAGTAAACAGGGTGTGTTCCCAACCGTAACCGGCATTATTGCGGTCTTTATCGCGATAGAAATAATTGGTGTTTTTGCCGTGCTGCTGGTCGATATCTTTCCAATTGGAAACCTTATGGCCAGACTGGTCATATTTACCGCCGTAGGCATGATTACTTGTGCCACAGTGGACCAGGTAAGCATCATAAGCGGCAGCTAAACTGACAAAATATGTTCTTGCGCTGCGGATAGAACCGATAGGTCCAACATCGGAAAGGTCTGAGAACAGCGCCATATTACGGGTGATGCTGCCCTCTTCTTCCATCTCGAAAACGATATCAGCCTGGCTCAAACCGTGCTGGGGCATAGACTTCTCGATGTTATTGGTCATAACGGCAACAATGTGGCCGGACCATGGCTCCTTCAGCGGTTCACCGGTCAAAGGATGGGTATAAGCATATACCTCTTCCTCTTCCGTCGTGGTCTCGCTGCTTTCAGTTGTAGTTTCACTGCTTTCTGTGGTGCTTTCACTGCTGGATTCGCCAGTGGGGGTCTCATTCTTTTTCTTCTTGCATCCAACGAAGCAGGACAGAAGCAGACAAAGTGTTAAAATCAAAACTAAAATACGCTTCATTATGTTTCTTTCCTTTCGCAATATGTTCCCCGATATTATAGCAGAAGTCCCTGTGAAATGCAAGACGGAAACACATTCCTTTTTGAAGAATTTTGTCGAAAAAAGAGAGGTGCAAAGCACCCCTCTTTTATTGGATTATACGGAACGGATGGAATCGATGGGCTTCTTTCTCGCTGCGCTGTTCACAGGGAAGAATGTTGCCAGAACTGCCGTCAATGCTGCAATTCCAAAGAGCATTGCAAAGGACGGGATCCCGAACACCAGCAAGGATGCGCCGATGTTTTCCGCCAGAGATACATTCAAGTATCCGCAGATAAAGTAACTTGCCACGCTGGAGATCAGAATGCACAAAACGGCAATAAACGTGGATTCCGAGAAGAAAATCTTGAATACATCGGAACCCTTTGCGCCGATGGCCCGCAGAATACCGATCTCTTTCTTCTTCTGAGAAATGGAGACAGAAATAAAGTTGGAGAACAAAAGCGCTGCAAACACTGCAAGCACCAAACCAACGTACAGAAACACCTTGGACATAGACTGGACGGTATCATCCACCATTCTCAGCGTGTCAATGAAGGAGCCTGTGGGGATCAGAATGCTGTCATCAGTGCCGTATTCGTTATTGGCATACAGTTCCCAGAATGCGTTTGTCCGTTCTGCAGAGTGGTCATAAGGCAGGAATGCAACGGAGTACAGGGCGTCTGCCGGTTCTACGTACTTGCTTTCGTACTCCTCATAATACTCAAGACTGCCCTTTTGGGTCTCCCACAGAGTATTTGCAGTGTCGTCGGTCAGGTAGGCATACTGTGTATAGGAGGTTTCCCGTGTTCCGGGGATGATACCGACTACCTTCAAATTCAGGGTTTCACCGGTTGCCATACCCTGCTGCTCATCGTAGATACGCATAGCGACCATCACATCGATCTGATCATCCTTTATTCTGGCAAAGATCTTATCCCGGTTGGCTGCCAGTTCTTCTGCGGAGAAGGCTATGAAGTTTTCTTCCTTCTTGTCCTCATCCCAGATCCGTTTGCCACCGGAAGACTGGTTGTAGCACAGGTCGATAATTTGCCAATAGGATTCATACTTTTGCTGATCTTTTTCCCAATCCAGTTCGTTGGCTTTTGTTTCGTAGATCCTTGCCAAATACTCGTAGAACACATATTCGTTGATGACGACCTCGCCATCTTCAACGGTGGTTTTGTCAGGATCGATGAAAACTGCCTTCTTGCTGCTCTGAATTTCGGAGAAGGCGGCATAAGCGGTGTTGCCGTATTCGGGCACGGGGACCTCACCGTTCAAATGGACTTCAACGGCTGCGCGGCGGTAGTCATACTTCTCATAGCCCATCATACCGTTTCGCTGAGCGATCTTTTCCAGGGTGGGACGGGTGGTAAAGGCCACCAGGTGCAATCCGTCGCTGAGTTCCTGCTGCAGAGCGTTGAGCAATCTGTGATTGGTGCTGTTCTCGCTGTTTTTCAGTTCTTCATACTTTTGGGCGATGATGCCGCTATCTAAAATACCTGTGATCTTGTAATCCTGCTCCTGGACGCGGAGTGTTTTGCCGATAAGGTCCTGACGGGATGCGAACTGGGTTGCGGTGCCCTTATCGTCATAGGTCTGGCAATTGACCAGCACATCAGCCATATAGGAAGAAATGCAGATCTCATCGTCTTTTTCCGGGTACGCGCCCTCAATTCTATTGCGCAGGGCGTTATTCTCAGCCAGGTAACCTACCACATCAATTTGATTCATCCAGTAAGGCGCTGTTGTGGAAACTACGCTATAAGAAAGATAGGTTCTGACACCGCCAAAAGCATCGGTGCCGTATGTATTTTTGAACTGATCAATATCCTGTTCGGTAAAGCGGGCTTCCATTCTGCCCTCATAGGAATGCTGCAACTGGCCCATATTGTACCAGGAGGTGGTGACCTTATACTGCTTCATGACGCTTACCACGTCCTTATCGGAGTTCATCAAAGTCTCCTTGAAGGTGGGCTCGCTGTCATACACGGTCATGGTGGACAGAAGGCCGAACATAGTAAATGCCAACACGCACAAAAGGATCGTAAAGAACAGACGCACAGGCTTGCTCTTCATACCGGAAAGGCCGATCTTGATGGCATGGCGCATAGGTAGTTTGGAACGGATAAATTTACTGTCGGCAGGTGTGTAAGCCTTCAGGGCGGTTTCACCGGTTTTGCGGAACACTTCCCGTTCGCCCTCGTCGGTGATGCGGCTGACCTTCTTGAATTCCTTGACCTCTTTTTTGCCGGAGGCAATGATCACATCGCCGTCGGATTCGGCCAGGAATTTTTTGATTTCTGCGAAGTCTTTCTCTGTAAGGGATGCGCCTTTCTTCACGCAAAGCACATCACCCATATTATCCACATTTTCCGTAACGGCCGTTTGCTTTTCCTTGGTTTTGGAAACGTCGGAGATCACCTTGCCGTCCATCAGTTCGATGATCCGGTCGCCGTAGAGTTCGGCAAAGTCTCGGTCGTGGGACACTACCAGCACCAGTTTGTCTTTGGAGAGTTTTTTCAGGGTCTCAAAGACCTGTTTGCCCGTTGCGGAGTCCAATGCGCCGGAAGGCTCGTCCGCCATAATGATCTCCGGCTTTTTGATCAGCGCTCTGGCGATGGCGATCCTCTGCTTCTGACCGCCGGACAGGGTGTTGGGCTTGCGCTTTGCATAGCCGGTCAGGTCAACTTCGGACAGAAGTTGCTCTACCGCGGCTTTATCCTTGGGCTTGTTCTGCAGTTCCAGCGCCAAAGCGATATTGTCCTCAACGGAGAACTCATTGAGGATATTATACTCCTGGACCACGAAGCCGATAAAGGTATTGCGGTAACTGTCAAAATCGTTTTGTGAGAAATTTTTGCTGCTGCGTCCCTTGACAATGATCTCACCGGATGTTGGCGAATCCAAACCGCCACACACATTCAGAAGCGTAGACTTACCGCTGCCGCTTTTACCAAGCAGGAACACCATACCTGTTTCGGGGAATGACAATGTAACATCATCCAGCGCTCTGACTTCCGCGCCGTTTTTGGGCTTGTATATTTTCGTAAGATTTTTAACCTGAAGCATACACATACCTCCCTTTTATGATAGTACAATTATATATGAATTTGATTCTTGTTTCAACAATTTTTTCGATGTAATAAATTTTAACACCACCCCTGTGGGTGGTGTTTGCGTGTATAGGATCGATCAGTTGCGGCAGAAGCAGTTAGACAGGCACACAAGCACACCCAGCAGAAACACCACCAGGAAAGTTGCAATACCCAGCACAATGCTGATCACGACCACAGTAGAAACAAGCGCCACGATCAGGCCGACCACGGCCGCAACGATGGTTGCGATGGCCAGACCTATCACCAAACCGCGGTAGTTCCCGACGCATGTGCATCCCATTTTTGCTCCGTCGATGGCAGAGTAAACAGGCAGCAGCAAAAGCGTCAAAACCGCTGTCGCCAGATACACCCAGAATACGACGCCCGTTGTTAAGAATCCCAGAGCATACAGTACGCCAAGGGCAACACCTGCCAGCAGGGCCACGATCACAGAAAGGTAAACGCAATTATATCTGCAGCAATTCATTATCTCACCCCCTTCCCTTTCAAACTATGTTGAAAGGGCGTGTATTGTGTCGGAGCGAGAAAAAAGGACGAAGTTGCCTTCGTCCTTTAATATTTATTTCAGCACCTGTTCCAGTACATCCCCAACGGCTTTTGCCATAGAAGCAAAGCCCAGATCGTTTGCGTGGGTGCCGTCTACCGTGCCGTCGTAGCCGGCCATTTCCATCAGGGCCGTGCCGTCTAAGAAGTAGACATTCTCGTCGCCGGCGGCAAGGGCGTTCTCGTAGGTCTTTTTGATGGTCTGCCGGCACGGATCGGATTCGGGCAGCTTGTATATCGGCTTTGTCATAAAAACGATGGGAATATCCGGGTGAGCCTGTCGTATGATTTTGAACATGGGTTCGTGGGTCTTCTGCAAATGCTCCAAGGTGGGCGCATTGTGGTCGTAGTCATAGACAAATGCAGACATCTCCAAGCCGGCAATATACTCTGCCATAGAGGTCTCGCCACGAGCGCTGCCGGAGAAGCCAAGGTTAATATGGTCGGCATCCAATCTGCGGGTGATCACATTTTGATAGGTATTGCCGGGACGGGATGCGCAGCCTCCCTGGGTGATGGAAGAGCCGTAATAGACGATAGGCTTTTCAATGGCATAGAGTCTGGGAGGCAGGATCTGTGCCCCCTCCTTCAGGCCAATGTACAGTTCAAGCACAGAACTGTAGGTAGGAAAATTGATGGTCACTTCCCGCATTGCGGAGGATCCGCAACGGAAAATGGATTCGTAGCCATCGGTCATATCGTAAGGCGGCACGAAGGTTTTGACATAACGCTCCGGGCCGTGACCCATATACATATCAAAGCCGCCGGAGCCGGTCAAGGGAATATGCTCCATTTTCACGATGCTGCCCATCTTTGCGTGGATGGCGATATAGGGACTGTCGGTCATAAAGCGGACGCGGCCGCCGGCAGTATGGGAATGCAGAGCCAACACCGTTTCGTTAACAGTTTTGGCCACCTCTGTGGGAATTCTTCTGAAGCGACCGTTATCAAAGAATACACCGTAAATTTTGAACGGCTCCTCTCTGACATCGTGAAAGCAGATGCCCTCTTCTTTGATTTTGGTCTCGACCTTGAAATTGGTATCGAGATTGGAAAAATCACTCATAAGTATACCTCACATATGAAAAGCATTTATTTCTTTGGAACGATATAGACTTCAAATACCGTATTGCCCTCGGTCTCCACATAGAAATCTCTGCAGCCGCTGACAACGACCTTTGTCTGATTCCACAAAACAGTTTCCTCTCCCGTAACAGAATACAGAATCACCTTGGACGGCGATGTGATCTCCACAACCACCTGAATATCGGTGCGATACAAAAGGTCCTGATCGAATTCGTCGATGTTCCAATCCTGAATGAAGGATCGCCAGAAGGTTCTTGCAGCAGGTTCACTTCTGTAGACCAAGGTCTTTTTGGTATAAACTTCAGAAGGATTGAAGTATCCATAGATCTCAAGGAAATCCAACTCACCCTGCCCCACAAGGCGGAAATAGCTGACACCGGCCAGCGAAGCGGTCTTTCCTTGCTCCTGACCGACCAGCATTCCGTTGCGGTCGAACAGCTGGATCGTTGCATTATGAGACAACGCAAGGTTCAGATTATCCGCATTTCTGTTTTTATAGTTCGTCAGGTAATTTCTGAGTTCCTCCACATCCACGCACAGATTTTTGTACTTGACCTTAAAAGGAGCAAGCTCTGTACTCTCGCAGTTGAGCCATGTGAAATGCGGATAAATGCTGATCGGCTCCATATCCGTAATATCGTATACCGTGCCGCCGGGTTTCAGCAGATTTTTCTCGTTATTCCGCAGCCAGCCATAGAAATTATCCAGACAGTTTGCTCCGTAGACCTCCTGAAAGACCTGTTTTGTTTGGTCAACAGACAAAGGCGCATTCATGTCCGGACGGTCTTTTCCTGCATCATCCAGGTAAGTGATCCACGCAGTAGGATTGCCGCAGGCGCTTTTCAGGTAAGACAGGAAGCAGTAGCCATATGTATACGCATCGTTTCCCTGAAAGCCGTCTGCTGTTTTCGAGAACCATTCAGAGATCGTGCAATTATATATGCTTCTCTCCATAGAGCCTATGTTCATATAGCCTTGGGAGGAAGAGTTGCAATAGTAGGCCAGCGCCTTGTTCTGCTTCTCCAGCTCCAGCTGCAGGCCCAAGGTCATATAGGCGGCAAAGCCCTCCTCCAGCACGGTGTTGAATGTGTTATTCGACTGTCTGAAGCGCAAAACATGGAACAATTCGTGGATAAATGCGCCTTCCTTTCCCAAAAACAGGCTCAGAGAGTCCAAAGAGATATGGCCGTTTCCAATGTCACCGCGGGAGTTGGACACGGCTCCGCCGGTAGCTATACCGCCGGACATCTCAGAATCGGGATATGCAGAGGGGCCGCTGCTTCGATTGACACTGATAAGGATCTTTTTACCATTTGCTATTTCGGTATTAAAGGATAGTCCCGAAAAAGATTCCATGGCGCGGCACAGATCGTCGGTCTTCTTCGCAAGGTCGCCCACAACATAGATGTTCGGCTGGATTTGGAAGATGGCATACTGGGTCTCTATGTAAGTTACTTTTGTCGTGGTATAGCCGGTAGCAAAACCGGGGGCCGTTTCCTTAAAGAACGGGCAGGCTGTGCAGGTGGTCGTTCCGCTTTTGAAGGTGTGGGCGGCGGTGGTGCCGGTGTTGCACATTGTGCAACTTAAAGTGTGGGTGCTTGCGGTGAATTTATAAGAGGAATAAGAATGGGCGGTCTTCGGGGTAGTCTTTTGGGCGATTAGGATCTTACCGCAAGTCAGGCAGTGCTTGCCCTCGGTCTTTCCCTCGGAAGAGCAGGTAGCTGCCACGGCCGAGTCAATGGCCTCCGTGTGGCCGGCTTTCAATGTCCGGCTCTCCTTAGCGCCACAGGAGCAGGTCCTCTCCTCAAGGCCATCTTCCGTGCAGGTTGCTTTCTTCAGGGTTGTCCACGCGCTGTATGCGTGGGTGTGGCCGCCGCTATTGCCGGATTGTTCGTTATTTACACCGTTTTCCGTGCTGTCACCATCTTTGTCGGTGGTATCTGTTTCGTCGGTGTCATCGGTTTCGTTATAGCTGCCGTTTTCGTCAGTCGTCTGACTATCGGTTGTTTCATTGTCCGCCTGCGCCGGTGCTTTTTTGCACGCAGAAAACGCAAAAACACAAACAAGCGCGATCAGCGCTATTGCCCATAATCTCTTTTTCAAGGCTATCCCTCCGTACTGAACAAATGGTAATTATCTTTCGGTTATAGGGTTATTTTATCGTTTTTATATAATGTTTTTAAGACATTATCAGGGGTAAATATGTATATTACGTTTCTATGGATCAAAACAATACTATTATCATATTTTTCCTCAATTTCTTCAACTAAATAAGCAGATGTTTTCTTGATTTGTCGTTTGCTTTTGCCGAATCGATATGCATCCAAAGCAAGCATTCGCATTTTACGGTAATCTGCTATATCCAAGCGTTCACGAAAGCGTTTTTCCGCGTGCGGCGTCACAAAGATCGGATAATAGTTAGGATTATAGAAGCCCTCAGCATCTTGGGAGGTCGTATCAAAAAGACGGTTATACTGATTCTTGCGGTTTCTGCCTAGGCGATTATACCCTTCCCGATTGAAGCCTTCTAAATCATAACCAAATTTATCAAAACCGGAGGTGCCGGAAAGCGTCTTTTCCTTGCCAATGCTCTTGCGAACAGTACCGCTTTGCTTGCTGCGTTTTGCATCCTTTTTGGTTTTTCTGCAAAACGAAATCAGCACTGTCAGTAGTAAAACAAACAAAACTATTACTACAAGCAAGGCTGAATAAACGAAATAATCCATATTGCTCAATTCCTTAATTATGCAATAAACATGCATTTCCACCAGTTATTTTCTGGAAAACAGATAGTATCGGGTGTCCTGCGTCTGGGTTGCCAGCATGATCTCCTCTTTCGAGGTATAAACGAAGGGGTGGTCCACACGGACGCGGCCCTGTCTTCCCTCTTCGTCGAATTTCGTATCGGACAGCGATGGGTCCAGAATGCAGAATTCCTTTCCGTCAAAGGCGATCAGAAGAATGTAGTGTGTACGCACAGTAAACAGGCCCACATAGCCTTCCCGGTCACCGCCCACAAGGGCAGCCACTCTGCCGCCATTTTGCAGGTGGGTGATCACTTCGTCCACATCGTTGGTTGTGGAGAAATTCAAATCAAACTTATCCGCCAAAACAGGTCCCAGCACCTTCATAGATGTACCCAGCCCCATATTTGCGCCGTTTTCCTCGGAAAGGCGCACGCAATCCACAATGGAAAGGGTCTTATCCGCGGTCAGTTGATCCACCAGCATAGACGCGCAGCAAAGGCCGCAGCCGGATGTCTTGACGCTGTTTCTGCCTTCAGGTGGGCCGCCATTGGCCATATTGTGGTTGTATGGAATGTGGGGATATTCCAACTGATTGATATACAGCATAGTAAATGCGCCTTTCTGTGTGGAGGATGTTTGTATTATTTTAGTACAATCGGAAAATGAAGTCAAGGTTTATCCGCGCAAAGCAAAGCCCCGTTCTTGCAAGAACGGGGCAATGTTTACATATCCTTGAACTTCTTATAAGTCATACAGTTGACAAATTTCTCGTCGTATTTCTTTGTGCTTCTGAAAATGCCGTTGTCCAATCCCTCGTCGTGAAGGGGCGCGCCCCGGACGACAAATACGGTGTTCGCAATATTTTGGGTATCAAATTTGCAGATAGCGATTCTCTCACCGCGATATCCAGTGCGATTCAAAAAGCGCGGCCTTTGTTTCCAATAGACGGTGCTGTCGATAAAATATAAACTCGTCCGTTTGTTGGCAATTTTCCGCGTGATAATGACGGTATATTCCTTATCATTACACTTAACGGAATAAGCCTTTATATACTTGGTTTTCAGCAGAAGTTCTTTGCTTGCTTGGAAACATTCAAACAACTTCATATCATCCACCCCATTATTTCAGTATGGCGTATTTATGTTAAGATCGCAAGGCATTTCACACACTATTACAATTTCGAAAAACCGTGGCTGTTGACAAGGGCGTCCAGTTTTACACCCGCTTTGCACAGGGGGCAATCATGGGTGGGATAACTTTGATAATTTTCCAGGTCGTTGGGGTCAAAGATGGAACGCACGGGCAGACCGGCGCACTGCTTGGCGGTGGAGAAGATCGCCGAAATTCCAGACACTGTTCCGCCGTAATATCTTACAGCATCCACAGCAGCTTCTACCGTTTTACCCGATGCAACCGATACTGCCAGGATCATCACATTTTTTCCGGCAACCATAGGCACGATATTATCTCTGAACAAAAGTTGGCTACCGTTGGTGGTTTCCGGCGTGATGACATAAATGGATTTATGGGCATTCATATTCAGAAAATCCGCTTTCGACAGGCTATCTGCCAGGAATGCGCCGATCACCTCAGTGCCGTCCAGGCACAAAATGGTATCAACTATCGTATCTGCATAGTAATACGAACAAAGTTCCTGGGCCACCGCTTTGGCCTCGGAAACTCGCGCTTTTTGTGACACTACATCAATGTAATAGTTGCTGTGGCAGTTGCTGGTAGCAAAATGTCCCATTGCAACACGCAGAAACAGATTGTTTCGCTTTGTGGAGTACTTAAAAGTGTTTAATGTAGGCATAACGTGCCCCCCTTTCGATTTTCTGTGTATAAACTGATTTTACACTATTTCTCAAATTGTGGCAAGAAAAATTTTCGGGACTGTTATGCAACAAAGGTGACGGATGGGAAACCGATGTGTACAATTATCTTAATCATGCACAGAAGCCTTCTCAGTTAAAATTCTTAAGTCTTTTTCCGCCATAAACGGAAAATATTGTGACGCTTCTTTTAATCCTCCTCTATCGAATGCTTCATAGGCAAACTCTCTTATTCTCTCTTCGCTCATAAAGGGAAGATATATATCAACAGGCTCCCCTTTAACATTCGCATTTTCCACTAATTCTTCAATTCTATCACCACTTAGAAAAGGCAGAAAAACCGCTATGCTCTTGCCGGACTCTTTACACCTAACCATCAACGCCTCTATGGCCTCACTATCTAGAAAAGGAAGTAATGCATATATCACTCTGGGGTGAAAATCAGAAACATCAATCATTTCTTTGACCTGCTGAGGTTTCATCAAGATAGCAACCTCGTGGATATCCGTTTCAGAATGGTTGGCCAAACGCACCTGCTCACCATTAACAATATCATGCAATACTGAATTGTGCTTACCAAGGATTTCATCTATAGACACTTGAAACAACTCCGCTATTTCCGGCAGTTTTGAAATATCCGGCATAGAGTTACCGCGTTCCCAATTAGAAACTGCCTGAAAACTAATACCAAGCATATCGGCAAGTTCCAGTTGTGTCATATTGCTGTTTTTTCTAAGTTCTGCAATTTTCTTTCCCACTTCAGTCATATTAAACATAACTCCACATCCTTTCAGTAAATCTTGGCTTGCGTCTTCATTATAACATAACATCAAACAAATGAAATAAAGTAATAGTTGAGTTCATACACGCCTAACAATCAAGAGTACCGGCCGGATTTGCTGCTTGGCAGAGGTACCGGCCAGATTTGTTTGCATTTTTGCCGGTGGCAAAAATTAAGGTTCGCCTCCGTCGAGCCGTCGGCGGCAACGCTCATCCGCGTTGCATTTTTGTTTTTCAAATCTGGCGGACCGTAAAAAAATCAGCCATCCCGGATGGGATGACTGATTTTTTGGAGGTACCGGCCAGATTTGAACTGGCGGATCAGAGTTTTGCAGACTCGTGCCTTACCACTTGGCTACGGTACCATATGAAATAAGGAACGCTTTGCGTTCCTTATTATGGAGCGGGTGACGAGGCTCGATTGCTTTCGCTTCGCGAAGAGACGAGCCGACGGGACCCAACCCGTCGG
>JAFQDY010000143.1 GCA_017399325.1 Oscillospiraceae bacterium | reverse complement strand
TTTTTTGGAGCTAGTGACCTGACTCGAACAGGCGACCTTCTCATTACGAGTGAGATGCACTACCGACTGTGCTACACTAGCAAATATTCAAAGCCTTAACATTATATCTGCAAAACGAAATAATGTCAACAGGATTTTCTGTCGGCAGATGGCAAAAACAGAAAATTAGGGGTTGACAAATTTGGTCAAATGGAGTATTATACACAGGCTGACTGCAATCGCTGTCCACATGGAGAAGTCGCGTAGCTGGCCGAGCGCGCACGATTGGAAATCGTGTATACCCCAAAAGGGTATCGAGGGTTCAAATCCCTCCTTCTCCGCCAAAAGAAAACCACACCATTTGGTGTGGTTTTTTCTTTTGGTAAAGTAAGAGAGGTGGGATTTGAAAATCACAAATGCAATATGCCGGTGGCATATTGCTGGAACCAGTGCAAACACTGGTTCCTACTATAATTTTCGTCGCAGATGAAAATGCAAACAAATCCCTCCTTCTAAAACCTACAGAACTCCCTTTCTTCCCTGTCGCCTAATTACAATGCCTGCTTTATTGCTTTTTCTTGACTTCTCATTTTGAGAAATGTATAATCTCCTTTAGAGGTGATTGGATGTTAAAGTTGATATTAAAACGGTTCTTAATTGCCGGCGGCATATATCTGGTTTATTTGATTTCTATTTTAACCGGTGCGTATCTTATTTTTGTGATTAGCGCCAGTTTCCCTGCCGTAAAATCGGTAATGATACCGCTTACCTATGTTTTGGGTACGCTTTGCTCACTTGTGTTTGTTTTGGTTCTGAAATTAGATAACCGAAAATTCCTCACTGCTTATTCCGAACATCTGCTTACCGCGCAAAAAAGTTTTAAGCAAGATTGTCTTTTTATCTTGAAATCAAAGGAACACCACGCAAGTTTAATTGTACTCAACTGCATCTTCATTCCTATGGAAATCTCGATTGCTCTGAATATGAATATTCCCGTACTTCCCCTGGTTATTGGTACTTTGGCACTTATCGTAGTCCAATCTGCCCTCTTCTGCGTGCTGAACTGCTTGTTGTGGATGCTCGCTTTTTATCTTAAAGGCAAGCGCAAAAAGAAAAATCCATCACCTGTTGCTGATATTTGAGGTGTTATATATGGTTAAACTTGTGAAAAGATTGCTGATTTTATTGGTAGGTCTATGTATTGCCCATTTGGGTGTTACTCTGTTTTTGCTGACCAATTTGGGTTCTGACCCCTTTAATGTTTTGGTGCAGGGTATCCATAACACCATCACCAAAGTTCCTTTTATGGGTTTTCTGACCCACGGCTACACCCATATGGCCATATGCTTTTTGATCATCGTTGTTCTGTTATTTGTGGACAGAAGTTATGTGAAGATTGGCACGATCGTGTGTATGTTCTGCGGCGGTCCGATCATTGATTTCTTTGACTGGTTGCTTCGCGGCATTATCAATGAGAACAATCCCTTTGTTTTACGGCTGGTGATATTGGCCGCAGGCTGCGTTATTTTGGCATTCGGTATGACCATCGTGATCAAGTCCGAAGCAGGCACGGGCCCCAACGATTTGGTTTCCATTGCCATCAGTGACAAACTCCACAAAAAATTCGGCATCGTCAGGATCATTGTAGATGTGGCTTTCGTTATTGCAGGTTTTTTGCTTGGCGGCGTGATCGGAATCGGCACAGTTATCTGCGCAATTTTGGTTGGCCCTGTGGCAGAGATATTTCTGCCTTTCCACGAAAAGTGGATCAAAAAAATCGTGAAATAAAGAAAACTTCCGAAGCAAATCGCTTCGGAAGTTTTTTATTGCAGTTCATTTAGC
>JAFQDY010000142.1 GCA_017399325.1 Oscillospiraceae bacterium | reverse complement strand
TTACGAGTTATTCAAGGATTTCCGTGGTAAAGGATACATGACGGAAGCTGTAAATACAGTGTGCGATTATTGCTTCGACCAATTGCGCTATGACTACTTGACTTGTGGTTATTTTGACGGTAACACAAAATCCAAAGGTGTAATGGAACGCTGCGGTTTTACATGGTTAAAAGATATCGATACAGCAGTGGAACCTGGGAAAACCATACCTGGAAAACTGTATATTCGCTATAAAACCAATAAGTGAGGTTATCTATGTTTGAATTATTATCAACAGAAGGAAATGCTCGCCGCGGCGTGTTTACCTGCGCCCACGGAACGGTGCAAACCCCTGTCTTTATGAATGTGGGAACTCAGGGTGCAATCAAGGGCGCTTTGAGCGCCAAAGACTTGAAAGACATCGGTTGTCAGGTGGAACTGAGCAACACATACCACCTGCACCTGCGTCCGGGCGATGAACTGGTAAAAGAGTGCGGCGGTCTGCATAAATTTATGACTTGGGACGGCCCAATCTTAACCGACTCCGGTGGATTCCAAGTGTTTAGTTTGGCTTCCTTGCGGAAGATCAAAGAGGAAGGCGTGACATTCGCCTCCCACATTGACGGCCATAAGATTTTCATGGGACCCGAGGAGAGTATGCAGATCCAGTCCAATCTGGGTTCTGATATCTGTATGGCGTTTGATGAGTGTGTGGAAAACCCCGCACCCCGGGACTATGTGAAACAGAGCGCTGACCGCACATTCCGCTGGCTGGAGCGTTGTAAAGCAGAAAATGCCCGCTTAAACAGCCTGCCCGATACGGTCAATCCCCAGCAAATGCTCTGGGGCATTAACCAAGGCGGCACTTACGCGGACATTCGTGTTGATCATATGAAGCGGATCGCAGAACTGGATCTGCCCGGCTATGCCATTGGTGGTTTGGCAGTGGGCGAAACCGCAGAGGAGATGTACGACATTATTGAAGCGGTCGAGTCCCATATGCCAAAGGATAAGACCCGGTACCTGATGGGTGTGGGCACACCCACCAATATTATCGAGGCTGTGGCAAGAGGTGTGGATTTCATTGACTGTGTTATGCCGGCCGGAAACGCAAGACACGCCAGACTTTTCACTTGGGAAGGCGCGATCAATCTGAAAAACGCCAAGTACGCAAAGGACTTATCACCCATTGATCCTCAGTGTGATTGCCCTGTGTGCCGCCGGTATTCCAGGGCCTATATCCGCCACCTGTTTGTAGCCGAAGAAATGCTGGCGATGCGTCTGTGCGTGATGCACAATTTGTATTTCTACAATAAACTGATGGAAAAGATACGAAAGGCGCTGGATAATGGTACTTTTGCCCAATTCAGAAATGAATATTCTGAAAAACTGAGCCGTAGAATTTAAATTTACTTGCATTTTTCTCTAACAATGGTATAATATGCAGGAAAACACTAATAAAAGGAGTTTACATTATGTTGTATTTTTTAGCTGATGCTGCAAGCGATCAGGCAAGTGGCGGCGGACTGTTGGGAATGCTGCCCATGCTGCTGATTATGGTCGGCGTATTCTATTTTATGCTGATCCGTCCTGAAAACAAGCGTAAGAAAGAAGCGGAGCAACTGCGTTCCAACATCAAAAACGGCGACAAGATCACCACCATCGGTGGCGTTATGGGCACTGTTGTGGATGTAAAGGGTGATTCCTTTGTGGTCGAAACCAGCGCTGATCAGGTTCGCATTGAGTTTGCAAAGTGGGCGCTGTCCACAAACGATACTGCTGCTGAAGCCGCTAAGGAAGAAGCAAAGAAAAAGCAGGAAGAAAAAGCAAAAGCAAAAGCAGCAAAGAAAGCCGCCAAGGCCGAGAAAAAGTAAAATAATAAGGGCTTCGGAATTCCGAAGCCCTTTTCTTACGCTTTTCGTGGTTTTAATTCGTTGTAAAGGCGGACAATAGTGGAAACAAGAAGGATGCCAACTGCGATCACACCTGCAATCGCGATGGTGTGTGTGCCTTTTGTGGCAAATTCAGACATATTGCCGAGAACCAGTTGGTTGGTGGTGTAATAGATACCTGCGCCGGGAATCAAAGGGAAGATGGAGATCACCAAAAATGCGATGGCCGGATGCTTTCTGATACGCGCCATAACTTCTGAATGTGCAGCAGCAACCAGTGAAGAAATGAAATAGCAAAGCAATTCTCCGCAACCGAAATGAGATGCGATGCAGTATGCCGCCCAGGTGATCACACCACCTAAAACACACAGAATGTAGCCACGACCGTGGACATTAAATACGATCGCAAATCCGGTGCAGCCGATCATTGCGGCAATGCATTGCATTGCAAAGCCATACTTCAACGGAGCAGGCGCCTCCGGCAGGATCCACAGGGTACTTGCTAAATTCCATGCAACGCCGGTTCCCAACGCGATGGCAGCAGCGATCAGAAATACTTGCACAATGCGATTGATGCCGGAGTTTGTGTCGCCGAAAATGATATCCCGCATCGCGTTGGTAAAGATGAGTCCCGGAACAAGGATCATCAGCGCGCCTATGACGACCATATCAACATTGTGGGCGAACCCCAAAACACCAAAAATGCAGGCCGCCAAGGTCATAATGAATGCGCAGGCGATGGTCTTAAAGAAATTGTTGGTTTTGAATTTTTCCAAAAACCAGGCGGTCAATCCAATGAGAATTCCGCAAATTCCGCTGCAAAGCGCATCCCGCAGATTGCCGCCAAAAAACACGGCAAAACCGCCAGCACCCAGTGCGTGGCCCAAAAGTTGCAGCCAAAGTTTGTAGGACTTACAGGAAGATTTTGTTTCCTTTAACCATTGGGCTGCGACAACCGGGTCGGGTTTCTCGCTGCATATCCTGCGGCTGAGAAAGTTGTATCGTTCAACGGAATCCATATCGTTTCCGTGATATCCGATCCTGCGAATTCTGGTGGCGGATTTTCCATCTTGGGTATGCAGGCTGATCGTAATGCAATTGGGAATGGCAAAGACTTCTGCATTTATGTTATATGCGGCAAGAATCCTTTGAACGCTCTCTTCGATTCGGTACGTCTCTGCGCCGGACATAGCAAGTTGATAACCCAACTCCCCGGCAAGATCCAGCAATTTCTCGTGATCCATGGGTGTTTCCTCTTTCATTGCTAATATAGAAAAAGTATATCACAGACAGAAAAAAATACAAGAGTAAAACCGCCGGAATGGTTATCCCGACGGTTTTTCTGTTATTTTCTTACAAACAATACGCCCAGTGTGCCGGGACCGCAGTGGCAGGAAATAGTGCAACCGGCCATTGTCCAATAGATCGTTTCAAAGTCTGCGTGCTCATCGACAGCGGCTTTTACAGCATTAAGACAAGTATCGTCTACGGGTGTTCTGGTTACAAACAGAGTGTGGCGCTGCAGGTCGTCCCGATTTGCCAATCTGTCCTTCACATACTCAGCCAGGCACTTGCTGTACTTGCCACGGTATTTCTTCACAACGGCCATTTTGCCGTCCTTTACTTCGATGCAGGGTTTCAAATTCAGCAGGTTAGCGCCCAATGCAGCAACCATAGAGCAACGGCCACCCTTGACCATATAGTCCAAACGGTCCAAAAGGAAACTTGCCTCCACCTTGGAAGTGTAATCCCGCAGGATATCGCCGATTTCCTCCAAAGAAGATGTGGTTTTTGCAATTTCACAAGCCTTCAGCACCACCAAGCCCTGACCGGTGGACAAGTTACGGGAGTCGATAACCAGGACGTTGTCAAACTCGCTGGCAGCCAGCCGGGCGTTTTGATGGCAGGCAGAGAATTCTGCGCTGATATTGATGTGAACGATGGCATCGTATTTGTCTGCAAATTTTGCAAACATATCCTGATATTCGCCAACACTGGCGGCTGTGGTGCTGCAAAGATTGCCGCCGGCAGCAACATGGGCAAAAATTTCGTCGGTTGTGATCGTAACGCCATCCGTGTATGCCTGGTCATCCTTTACCACGGTAAGCGGCAAAATGGTGATATCAAATTGATCGATCAGTTCTTGAGAAAGATCGCAGGTGCTGTCAGATGTGATCTTAATGTTCATTATAAAATTTCTCCTTTGTCTGAAATCTAGGGGAATACTGTTGTTTATAGTATGCGTAAAAGTGCGTGTTAGAAGCAAAAGTTTGCTTGCTTTTTCCAAAACACTTGATAAAATAGTATCATATAATGTATTTGTTGTCAATTAAGGAGTGACTATGGCGAAACTGGAATTTACGGTTACCGGTATGACCTGTGCGGCCTGTTCTGCCCGCGTGGAGAAAACAGCAAACAAGATTGACGGCGTATTGAAGGCTGAAGTCAATTTGTTGTCCGGTAAATTAACAGTGCAGGCAAAAGATGTTTCGATTGCCGGTACTGTGATGGAAAAGGTTCAAAAGGAAGGTTACGGAATCCGTTTGCAAGGCGCAAAAGAGCCGTTAAAAACCCGCCCTCAAAACGACATAAAAGCGCTGAAAACACGCTTTTTTGCATCTTTGGCCTTTCTTGTTGTGCTGATGTACTTTACTATGGGTCATATGGTTGGGCTACCTGCGCCTGCGTGGTATCACGGACAGGAGAATCTTTTGGTTGCAGCGTTGCTGCAACTGATGCTCACGTTGCCGGTTGTATACCTGAACAGAAATTATTATATTAAGGGTATCAAATCGCTGATCCACCTTTCTCCCAATATGGATTCGTTGATTGCCATCGGTTCCGGTACGGCGCTGATTTACGGGATCATAACACTGTTTCAAATGGCAAGCGCCATCGGTAACGGTCAGTTGGAGCGCGCAGAAGCATTAGGTGAGAATCTTTACTTTGAATCTGCCGCGATGATCCTGACATTGATCACTCTTGGTAAGTTTTTGGAGACCCGCGCAAAGGGAAAAACCGGTGATGCTATTGCCGCACTTATGGATCTAAGTCCAAAGACGGCCACGGTTCGTCGGGATGGCGCAGAACAAACGATTCCGGCCGAGCAGGTTGTGGTAGGGGATGTTGTGCTGGTGAAAGCAGGCGGTGCGATCCCGGCTGACGGTGTTGTGCTGGCTGGTCGGGCCGCCGTTGATCAAAGCGCGCTGACAGGGGAGAGTGTACCTGTTGAAAAAATGCCCGGAATGTCCGTTTCTGCAGCCACCATCAATCGGGAAGGCTATTTGGAAATTCGGGTGGAGAAGGTCGGCGAGGATACGACCCTTGCTCAAATTATCCGGATGGTTGAGCAGGCGGGCGGTTCCAAAGCGCCAATTGCGCGATTGGCTGACAAAATTGCCGGCGTGTTTGTGCCTGTTGTAATGACGATCGCAGCGGTTACATTTGCCGCTTGGCTGCTGGCAGGACAAAATTTTGCCTTTGCTATGACAAGCGCGGTGTCTGTGCTTGTGATCTCCTGCCCTTGCGCGCTGGGGCTTGCTACTCCTGTCGCCATAATGGTGGGAACCGGACGGGGCGCACAAATGGGTGTTTTGTTCAAAAATGCCGAAACCCTTGAAAATCTCCACAAAATCGACACGGTGGTTTTAGATAAGACCGGCACACTGACCCAGGGTGCGCCAAAGGTAACGGATGTGTTATCAAGCGCCATCTCTGAAGCATCGCTGCTCCGATTGGCGGCATCTTTGGAATCCCGTTCCGAGCATCCCTTTGCAAAGGCGATATTGGAAAAAGTGGGGGAGTTTGAACCCTTTGCTGTTGAAGATTTTCGAGTTTTGCCCGGACGCGGCGTCTCCGGCATTGTGAATAACACAAGGATTTATGGCGGAAATTACGCGTTGATGCAGGAAAATGACATTACCGTTCCCAAATATCCTGATTATGAGCAAGCGGGAAAAACCATTCTGTTTTTTGCTTCTGATAAGGAATATTTCGGTGCGATCGCTGCTGCCGATGTGCTGAAAGAAGATTCCTTTGCGGCGGTTGAAACGATGAAAAAACTGCACCTTGATGTGGTGATGCTGACCGGCGATAACGAAGCAGTTGCCCGAACTGTTGCCAAAACTGCCGGTATCGACCGGGTGATCGCCAATGTGATGCCTGCGGATAAAGCGCAGGTGGTGGAAAACCTGCAAACCCAAGGTAAATGCGTGTTGATGGTAGGCGACGGCATCAACGATGCGCCTGCGCTGGTCAGCGCCGATGTGGGAATGGCAATCGGTGCCGGCACAGACATTGCGGTAGAATCTGCCCAGGTGGTACTGATGCGCGATTCTCTGCACGGTGTGTCCGATGCGATTGCGCTGAGCAGGGCAACCATGCGCAATATCCGGCAGAATCTGTTTTGGGCTTTTTTCTATAACTGCCTTGGAATTCCCATTGCTGCCGGTGTGTTATACCCTGCCTTTGGAATTCAGTTAAGCCCCATGATCGGTGCTGCGGCAATGAGTATGAGTTCTGTATTTGTGGTTGGAAATGCATTGCGCTTGCGTTTCTTCAACAAGAAAAACAAAGATCCCAAGCAGGATCCTCAGGAGGAAATAATTATGGAAGTTGCGATCAAGGTGGAAGGTATGATGTGCAGCCATTGCAAGGCCAGAGTGGAAAGCGCCTGTAAAGCGGTTGCAGGTACGCTAGATGCCGTTGTGGACTTGCAGGCAAAAACTGTTACGGTTACAGGCTCTGCGGATGTTGCCGTTCTGGAAAAAGCCATTATTGACGCAGGGTATGAAGTGATCAAATAAGTCCTGTTTATTGTACCGAAAGATAGATATACTAAAGCCACAAACCAAGGAGGTATGGCTTATGTACTCTATCAGATGCACAAACGGACATGTTCAGGTATATGACAACTACGGAAGATTCCTGTTTTCTGCAGATACGGAACAGGAAGCCAGAGAGGAAATGAAGGAGTATGCGGAATTTGCGGCTTGATGTCTGCTACGACGGAACCCGTTATCGGGGCTGGCAGCGTCTTTCGACAACGGAAAACACGATTCAGGCGAAGCTGGAAACGGCATTAAGTCGAATTTTGGACGAGCCTATCGAGATCAGCGCCAGCGGCCGCACCGATGCAGGCACTCACGCAAAGGGGCAAGTGGTGAGTTTCCATTGTGAGAGCCAAATGTCCTGCGAGGAGATTCTTTTGAATCTGCGCCGTTATTTACCGGAGGACATCGGCATATATTCTTGTAAGAACGTGTCCCCCAGATTCCACGCCCGATTGAACGCCAAGACAAAGACCTACGCGTATCGTGTTTGGAACAGCGAGCAGCCTTGTGTGTTTGACAGAAAATTCGTCTATATTGACCCAAGAAGAGTGGATATGGGCGCTATGCAGCAGGCGGCTGCCCATTTTTTGGGTGAACACGATTTTGCCGCATTTTGTGCCAACAAAAAAATGAAAAAATCCACAGTGCGGTATATCCAAAGTCTTGATATTCAGCGCGTGGGGCAGGAAATCATATTTACAGTTACCGGCAATGGATTTTTGCACCATATGGTCCGCATTATGGTTGGCACACTGCTGGAAGTGGGCAGAAATGAAAGGGAAGCGGACAGTATTCCCCGGTTGTTTAGTGCCTGTCGTGCCGATGCCGGAGAATTGATCCCAGCCTGTGGCCTTTGCTTGATGGAGGTAACCTATTGAACATTCAGATCTTTGGAAAAAATAAGTGCTTCGACACGAAAAAAGCCGAGCGTTACTTCAAAGAACGGCGCATCAAATACCAAATGGTGGACCTGCTGCGGTACGGTCTGTCCGGTAAGGAATTTGATGCGGTCCTGCGGGGTGTGGGCGGCATTGATCAACTCATTGATTGGGATAAAAATGACCCGGAAATTACGCTTATGAAATATATGGACGATAAGGTCGCCAAGGAGGATAAGGTCATTGACGATCCTGCGCTTATGCGCACGCCGATCGTCCGGAACGGCAAACAGGTGACCGTGGGATATTGCCCCGAAATTTGGGCGACCTGGGAATGACAATATTCTATTTTACAAAAGCGACTTCTTATGAGAGAAGTCGCTTTTCTTTTTGAAATTTTTCTTGCATATGAAAGAAAAAAGTGGTATTCTAGGAGGGTAAAATGCCAAGGTGTTTGCAACTGATCAATGACTTTGTGTGGGGGTTTCCTGCGCTGGTCTTGATTCTTGCCGTTGGACTACTGCTGTCCGTCAGGACACGGTGGGCGCAGTTTCGCCTGTTTCCGGCGGCCGTCCGTACATTTATTGCCTCACTGACAAGTCGTGAAAATCATAACGGAAATTCTCCCTATCAGGCCCTTTGCACCGCCCTGTCTGCAACCGTAGGCACAGGCAACATTGCCGGTGTGGCAGGCGCGATCGCGATCGGTGGACCGGGTGCGATCTTCTGGATGTGGATCTGCGCGCTGCTGGGTATGGTTACCAAGTTTGCTGAGGCTACTTTGGCGATCCGCTATCGGAGCAAAGATAAAGACGGAGAATTCGTTGGCGGACCAATGTATATGGTTCGCAGCGCAATGGGTCAAAGATGGCAGTTCCTGGCAGGTATTTACTGCTTCTTCGGTGTTGTTGCGGCCTTTGGAGTTGGATCTGCCACACAGGTCAATGCGGCGCTTGGCGGCATCAACAATGCGGTGAAGGCGCTGGGCGGTCACGAGTCCGGTTTTGTCAATCTTTTGATTGGAATTGCCCTTGCGGTTATTGTCTGCCTTGTGCTTCTTGGCGGTGCCAAGCGGATCGGTACTGTAGCATCGTTTTTAGTGCCCTTTGCGGCCGTATTCTATATGATCCTGTGCGCCGGCGTCTTGATTGCCCGATCTTCTGCGATCCCATATGCCTTTGCGTCTATTTTTGAGGGCGCTTTTCGTCCTTCGGCTGTAACCGGGGGAATGTTGGGTTCTGCCTTTCAGGCGCTGCGTATCGGCGCATCAAGAGGTGTGTTCACCAACGAAGCCGGTATGGGTACTGCATCCATCGCCCATGCAACGGCCCAGGTCAAGCATCCTGTTCAGCAAGGACTGATGGGCATTATCGAGGTGTTTCTCGATACCATCGTCATTTGCACTATGACCGCCCTTGCAATTTTATGTAGCGGCATTTCGATACCGTACGGCTTGGATAAAGGGATTGGGATTACCGCCGATGCCCTTGCCTGCGTGTACGGAAATTGGGTGAATATTCCACTGGCAATTTCCTTGTGCTGTTTTGCCGTTGCAACCATCTTCGGCTGGGGTCTTTACGGCGCGAGATGCGCCCAATTCCTGTTTGGCGAGAAAGTCTGGAAGCGCTTTGTGATCTTGCAGGCGCTGTCCGTGATTCTAGGCGCGGTACTGAGTACCGGGACAGTTTGGATGCTTTCTGAAACCGCCAACGGGCTTATGGCCATCCCAAATTTGATTATTCTTATCTATCTCAGTCCGGAAGTCAGCCGGCTTACCAATGAATATATTTGTGTGTTTGGCAGTAAATCTGCCAAAGGAGGTACCAATGAAAATATCGATCAATGCAAACCGTTGCGAACCGTCTCCTATGCGGAAGTTCCATCCCCTGGCGGTCAAAGCCAAGGAAGAGGGCAAAAAGATATACCACCTGAATATCGGTCAGCCTGACGTGCCTACGCCGGAGGCTTTCTTCAATGCGATCCGCTGCTTTGACCCCGGCACATTGGCCTATGAGGCTTCTCCCGGCAGAACCTCTTTGATCGAGGCAATTCAGAAATATTATGCCAATTTGGGCGTAACGCTGGATAAAGGGGATATTTTTATCACCACCGGCGGCAGTGAGGCTTTGCTTTTTACCTGTCTGAGCATCCTTGATCCTTATACGGAAGTGATCATCCCCGAACCTTATTACCCCAACTATACAACTTTTGTTCACGCGGCCGGCGGCGTTATCCGCGCCCTGCCTACTTGCCCCGAAGAGGGTTATCACTATGCTTTCCGTGATCGCATTGAGAAACTGATCACCAACAATACCCGCGCAATTATGATCACCAACCCCGGCAATCCCACCGGTGTTGTCCTGACCGAAGAAGAGATGCGGATGATCGCGGATATTGCGAAAAAGCATGACCTGTTCCTCATTAGTGACGAGGTGTACCGGGAATTCTGCTATGACGATAAATTCGGTGTTCCCTGTATGGGCCGTTTTACGGACATTGACGACAACTTGATTATCGTGGACTCCGTGTCCAAGCGCTTTTCCTCTTGCGGCGCAAGAGTTGGCTGTGTGATCACCAAGAATAAAGACCTGCAGCAGGCGCTTTTGAAGTTCTGCCAGTCAAGACTCTCTGTGGCAACTATGGATCAGGTGGGTGCAACGGCCTTGTATTCTGTAGAACCGGACTACTTTGAAAAATCCAAGGAAGAGTACCGCCGCCGCAGAGATGCGGTTATGACCGGCTTGCGGAAGATCCCCGGCGTGCTGGTGGAAGAGCCTATGGGCGCATTTTATGTGATGGCAAGACTTCCGGTTGACGATGCGGATAAATTCCAGCAGTGGCTGCTGGAGGAATTCTCTGATGATAATGAAACCGTAATGTTTGCCCCCGGTGCGCCTTTCTACGAAACCCCCGGCAGCGGCATTAACGAAGTGCGTATTGCCTATGTGCTGGAGCAAAAAGAGTTGGAGCGCGCCATTGCACTTCTTGGCAAGGGCATCGCCCGCTACCGCAAGGAGATCATGGGTTTATAATTAAAAATAAAATCCCCGGTTCGCGTTTACGAACCGGGGTGTTCTTTACTTTACGATTTTTGCCGTTTGGGTTTTTGCGCCGGAGACATAACTGATTTGAACCTTGTTGATGGTTTCGTCGTCGGCCTGAACCATAACGCAATCACCGGGCTGCAAGCCGTAGGTGGCAAACACAGTGTAACTGTTGTTTTCATCGGTGACAGTGATGCGTACATCCTGCACTGCTGCGTCGGCGTAGACCATATACATATCGGCTTCCTTACTCAAAACAGTTTCGGTGATCCTGTCAAACTGCTTGGTTTCGTCGAAGGGCGCTACGGTGATCTTGCCGGTGGCCTGATTCCGTCTTGCGGGGAGATATTCGTCCTTGATCACATTTTTCAGGCTGGAGTAGGGGACTTCCGCGTGGACAACGCCGGTGATATAAGGCGCGATCTCATAGGGCGCAAAATAAAAGCACAGACCGTTTTCATTGAAATACCAAGACTCGTCGTGGCTGATGTCTGTCTTAAAGCGCTGCTGAACGACCTGTTCGTAGCCGGGATCCAACTGCAGTTCCTTTTCGTTCTTGGCAAGTTCCGTCAAAACCAGTTGGCAGATGCCTTCCAAGGAGGCCTGGGGATGCATAATGTCCGCCAGCGATAATGAATCGCCCGTCTGCAGATTGTAATTTGCGGAAACGCAGCTGCGGTCAGGGTGGAACGCGCCGTTATAGACCACATGGTTACCAAACAGGCTTAACACATTGCCATCGATACGCGTGGGACTGTAGGTGATGGAGTAAAGGTAGGGGACCCAGTCTTTGGCAGAGTTGTAGGCAGATTTCGCCGATTCGGCAATGGAGGTGGCAGGCACCTTTGTGGTGTCCACTCTGTTGAGAAAATCGATGATGATCTTCTCTGCTACATCCTCATTATTCAGCGCCAATGACATACTTTGGTAGGTGTATTCAAACAATACAGTTCCGTCCGTTGCTTTTAAGGTTTCGGTAGATGCGGGAACGGAAACCGCAACCAAATCGGTGAATTCGATGATCTCGCCGGTATCCTCGGTGGTGTTTTCCGATTGGGATTCGGTCGTTGTACTGCTACCGGAGGATTCCGTTGCACTCGGCTTTTTCTTTCTGCAGGCGCACAAGGTAAAAAGCAGGGCCAATACCAATAAAATCGTGATATATCTCTTCATAAAATATCCTCCAAGGCATAATTTTCTGTAAGCCATTTATACTATATCATAATTTCCCGGTCAGGGCAAATATATTCTCATC
>JAFQDY010000013.1 GCA_017399325.1 Oscillospiraceae bacterium | reverse complement strand
TATAGCATTTCTGTAGAGCAGAATGCCGCAGGTGTGATCGATTATCACCTGGATATGAAAGCAAAATAAAAGTGTGCTGCAAGATAAGTTGCAGCACACTTTTTGTTACAGGAAATTTTTATAGTGTTCAATAAATGTCTTTGACTGACGTAAACTGTCGATACCGGATGCTAGTTTTAACCGCAAAGTGGGCTCTTTGGCCGTAGCAACGAACTGCACACGGTTTTTATAGTCCGGGTCGTTGCACATGGCGCTGACTGCCTCGAAGTTCAGATTTGTCATTGTAAATAATACGTCACCTGCTTTTTGCTTGATATCGCAGATGCCGACCTTTCGCGCGTTGGCACGCAATAGAGCGATCTCCACAAGGTTCAGAACGCCCTTCGGCGGTTCGCCGTAACGATCAATGATTTCATCCAACAGGTCGTCAGCGTCTTCCTGAGAGCGTATGGCGGCCATTCTGCGGTACAAGTCCATTCGCTCCTCGCCCCGGGACACATAATCCTTATCCACATTGGCGGTAACAGTCAGGTCGGCCGAGCAGTCCGGTTCACGCGGTTTTTCACCCCGTTCTTCCAAGACGGCCTCGTCCAGCAGTTTCAGATACATATCGTAACCGACAGACATCATATGGCCAGATTGTTCTGCGCCCAAAAGGTTGCCTGCGCCACGGATCTCCAAATCACGCATGGCAATTTTGAATCCGGAACCGAATTCCGCAAAATCCCGAATGGCGGCAAGTCGTTTTTCCGCAACTTCCGTTAATGATTTGTCCGGTCGGTATGTGAAATAAGCATATGCGTGGCGCGTGGAACGACCCACACGACCCCGCAACTGATGCAACTGGCTTAAGCCAAACCGGTCTGCGTTTTCAATGATCAATGTGTTTACGTTGGCTATATCAAGACCTGTTTCGATAATCGTTGTACAGACAAGCACTTGAATTTCGCCGTCAGCCATTGCCTGCATCACATCGCTGAGTGCTTCTTCGCCCATTTTGCCGTGGGCAACCCCAATGTTCAGGCCGGCGATTCGTTTTTTTAGGCTGGCGGCGCACTGTTCGATTGTTTCCACCCGATTGTGCAGATAATACACCTGTCCGCCCCGTTCGATTTCACGCCGAATGGCGTCATCCAGAATCGCGTTGTTATGCTCCATCACATAGGTCTGCACTGGATAACGGTCTGCCGGCGGCTGCTCAATGGTGGACATATCCCGAATGCCGGATAGGGCCATATTCAATGTGCGGGGGATTGGCGTTGCGGACAATGTCAGCACATCTACACCTTTGGAAATTTCCTTCAGCCGTTCCTTATGGCTGACACCGAATCGCTGTTCTTCGTCCACGATCAAAAGGCCTAAGTCCTTAAATTCCACACTCTTTTGCAGCAATTTGTGGGTGCCGATGATCAGGTCGACCTGGCCGGCCCGCAGGTTCTGCAGTGTCCGATTTTGTTGGGTCGGTGTTCGGAAACGGCTTAATACATCAATGTTCACAGGGAAACCCCGAAAACGCGCCATACAGGTTTGATAGTGCTGCTGCGCCAAAACCGTGGTGGGCACCAGGATGGCCACTTGCTTGCCGTCCATAATGGCTTTCATTACCGCTCTTAAGGCTACTTCGGTCTTTCCGAAACCCACATCGCCGCAAAGCAGACGATCCATCGGTATGGGGGATTCCATATCGTGCTTGATATCTGCAATGCATCGCAGTTGATCGTCGGTTTCAGGGTAGGCGAAATTGTCCTCAAATTCACTCTGCCAGGGAGAATCAGCAGCAAACGCAAAGCCTGATTGCCGACGACGGGCGGCGTAGAGTTGAATCAGTTCGCCGGCCATATCCTTAGCGGCTTTTCTGGCTTTCGCCTTGGTTTTCTGCCATGTGTCTGTGCCGATTTTATTCAGCCGTACATTGGCATCTTCGCCACCGCCGATATATTTGCTGACAATGTCCAGTTGGGTCGCGGGGACAAACAATGTGTCCGACCCTTGATAGGCAATTTTGATATAATCCTTAACCGCACCGTCCACTTTGATTTGCTCCATACAGACGAAACGGCCGATGCCGTAATTTTCGTGAACCACCAGATCGCCTGGGGTCAGATCCGTGAAGGAATTGAGTTTCTGGCGGTTGGTAGCGGACTTTTTGGTTGCCTTTCGTTTGACTTCGTTCTTTCCCGTCAGTTGACCTTCGGTCAGCACGGCCAGTTTCACATTGGGGTATTCCATACCGAAGGGAAGCGTTCCTTCGGCCAGAAGGATCTGACCGGGATTCGGCATCGTGTTCAGGGGAATGGATAGAAAAGCAGACAGATTTCTATCGTGCAACATCTGCTGCAGCAATTCCGCTCTGCGGCGTGAACCGCAAAGCACAAGGCAGGAAAAATCCATCTTCTGATAATGCTGCAGATCACCGGCGGCTGTGTCCATATTCCCGCCATAACCGGGCAGTTGTTTGGCAGTCATGGGCAGAAGAATATGGGGCGGACAGGCATCCGGATAGGCAGAAGCGGCAAAGGAATCTAAATAGAGAATGGAATGTGATTGCAAATAATCGCAAACTTCTGTCCATTGGCTGACATAATCGCACAGTTCGCCAACCACCAATCCACCTTGTAGCAGACTGTCCAACTGCATACCGATATCATCGGTGCGGGATTTTGCTGCCCGGTGGATACCGCTTTGGTCGCAGAAAATGACGGTTGCATTACTGGGAATGTAAGATAGCGCTGTTGCAAATTCCGGATATATGAGCGCCATATAGCGGTCGGATGCCGGATTTTGCACGCCGTTTT
>JAFQDY010000141.1 GCA_017399325.1 Oscillospiraceae bacterium | reverse complement strand
GTCTCCGGCCTGTTCTAAGTCTTAATACACCAAACCGACCTGTACTTTACAGCGCAGGTCGGTTTTATTATTCTTGAGTATTTTGCCATTTCGTGTTACACTTACGATAGATAGATTTGAGAGGAATGATACCATGTCCACTGAGGAGATTATCCGCCAGGCACAGGAATCGCCGGACGCTTTGCTTGCCTGTATTCTGGACACAGGTGAAGTGCTTCTGACCAACGGCGCAGAGGTATTCCGCGTAGAAGACACACTGAACCGGCTTTGTCTTGCCTATGGGTTTTCCAATGTGAATGTTTTCAGCATTACATCCAGCATTGTGCTGACGGTAAAGTGCGCCAGCGGCCGCATCGTTACCCAGACCCGGCGGATCGGCAACCGGGACACCAACCTGCGAAAGATCGAGCAGGCCAATTCCCTGTCCCGCCAACTTTGCAAAGATCCGATCCCTGTGGAGGAATTTAAGCAGCGGTTGCTGGAAATTTCCCAGTTAAAAAACTGCCCCGCTTATTTGCTGTGTCTTGGGTATGCGCTGATCTCCGCGTCGTTTTCCGTGTTTTTCGGAGGCAATGCTCTGGATAGTCTTGCCGCTGCCCTTTCCGGCCTGTTTGTGTTTGCGGTGCAGTATTTTCTGAAGAAGACCCGTATGAACGGTATTCTGCAGAGTTTGCTGGCCAGCGCATTTACCGCTCTAGTTGTGGTTTTGCTGGTTTCTATTGGCATCGGACAAGCGCCGGACAAGATCACCATTGGCAACATTATGCTTTTGATCCCCGGTATTTCCTTTACTACCGCCTTGCGGGATATGATCAACGGCGATACCATTTCCGGTCTTGTGGGCATTAGCGAAGCAGTGATCAAGGCCATTGCCATCGCCATCGGATTTGCCGCTGTGCTGGTGCAGTTTGGAGGTATCCTATGACAGACTACATAATCCAAACTTTGATGGGCGCGTTAGGCTCTGTAGGCTTTGCAATTTTATTCAATGTGCGCAGTAAGCAGCTGATTTTGTTGTTCCTGGGCGGCGCGTTGGATTGGGCGGTATATCTGCTGTGCGTTCATCACGGTTACAGCGAATTTCTCGGCGTTCTGTTCGCAACTATGACCGCAGCATTCACCAGCGAAGTGCTGGCGCGGATCTTGCACACACCGGTGTTGATCCTGCTTGTTCCCATGCTTGTCCCCCTGATTCCGGGAGGGGCTTTGTATCGGTGTATGGACGCCTTGGTGCGGACAGATAAGGCGTTGTTTATTGACTATGGCACCAGCGCGATTACTTCCGCAGGCGCGATCGCCTTGGGCATTATCGCTATGACCGCCGTTTCCCACATCGTATTCAGCATACACGACCAGTTGCGTAAACGCCCGAAAGAAAACATTGTAAAATAATTTGCAGAATTTGCGAAAATCAGTTGACAAATCAATTCCCGCGTGGTATTATATCCAAGCGTCGGGCAATCGTCCGTCGTGATATGCGCGAGTGGTGGAATTGGTAGACTCGCTAGATTCAGGTTCTAGTGTTCACTGCGGACGTGCGGGTTCAAGTCCCGCCTCGCGCACCAGAAAAGAAAAAGTCGTCTCGGTAGAGACGGCTTTTTTGTTTTCTCTTGTAAAGAAAGCGGGACTTGAATCACCTAAATGCAACGCGTACGAGCGTTGCTCGCGAGGGCTTGACCGAGCGACACCTTAATTTTTGCCAAAGGCAAAAATGCAAATAAGTCCCGTCTCGCGCACAAATGTATTCAAACCCAAACCTTGATAATCAGAATCTGTAAACCTATCACAAACGCATTGCGGATCATTGCATCTCAGTGTTTGTGTAAATTGAACAGAACAATGGCTTTTCATTTATTTGAATTCTACACATATTGGTTTACAGTTAAGTTGACAGTTGTAAACTATCGTGCTATAATAACTGGCAAATCACAAATATTCGTACAATGAGGTTGTGGAATATGAAAAATCAAATAGAACAGTTAAAGAGAACGAAAAACGCTGTTATTCTGGCCCATTATTATGCTCCTGCCGAGGTACAGGAAATTGCTGATTATGTGGGTGACTCCTTTTACCTTGCAAAGATCGCAAAGCAGTGCGATGCAGATATTATTGTATTCTGCGGTGTGCAGTTTATGGGCGAGAGCGCAAAGATCCTGAACCCCGACAAGAAGGTTCTGATGCCCGACTTGACGGCAGACTGTCCCATGGCCCATATGGTCGCAGACGGCGTCATTGAGGAAATGCATAAGCAATATGCAGATCTGGCTGTTGTCTGCTATATCAACTCCACGGCTGCGCTGAAATGCAAAAGCGATGTTTGTGTTACTTCCTCCAATGCTGTAAAAATCGTCAGATCTCTGCCGAATCAAAACATTTTCTTTATCCCGGACCGCAATCTTGGAAGTTTTGTGGCAGAGCAGGTGCCGGAGAAGAATATCATTCTAAACGACGGCTGTTGCCCGACCCACGCAAAGATCACCGCGGCTCAGGTTTTGGCCGAACGGGAAAAACATCCCAACGCCAAGGTGTTGACCCACCCCGAGTGCATCGCATCGGTTGTGGAGATCTCCGATTACATAGGAAGTACGGCAGATATCATTGCCTATGCCAAAAACAGCGAGGCAACAGAATTTATTATCTGCACTGAGGACGGAGTGGATCATAAACTCATTACCGATAATCCGGACAAGCGTTTTTATTATCCGGATCCCCGTCCTTGCTGTACGGATATGAAGTTGAATACCCTTGAGACCGTTTTGTCTGTTCTTGAAAAAGAGGACAAAGAAGTAATTGTTGATGATCGCATTCGCCAAGGTGCTCTTGTACCTCTTGAGAGAATGCTGGAACTTGCTAAATAAATATGATAACTGACGTTTTAATTGTTGGATGTGGCGTAGCCGGGCTTTACTGCGCTCTAAACCTACCGGATGATAAGAAGGTGACGGTCGTCACCAAGAATGAAGCCCCGAAAAGCGATTCTTTTCTTGCCCAGGGTGGTATCTGCGTCCTTCGTGACGATACCGATTACGATGCCTTTTATGAGGACACGATGAAAGCGGGGCATTACGAAAACAATCCCGATTCGGTTCATATTATGATCCATTCCTCGCAAGAGGTTATTTCTGACCTTGTTTCCCTCGGCGTAAGGTTTGAAAAAAACGGAGAGAGTTTTCATTATACCCGCGAGGGCGCGCACTCCAGACCCAGGATTCTTTTCCATGAGGATGAAACAGGCAAGGAGATCACCTCTCATTTGCTTGAAACAGCAAGGAGCAGAAAAAACATCATGCTGATCGAAAACTTCACAATGGTGGATCTGCTTTGTGCTGACAATATTTGTAACGGCATTGTCGGTCATGATGCGGAAGGAAACTATATCAGCATCAGCGCCGATTATACGGTACTTGCCACGGGAGGTATCGGAGGCCTTTTCAAGCACTCCACCAACTATCGCCATTTGACCGGCGATGCACTGGCTTTGGCGCTTAAATATGGCATCAAACTGCAGCATATCGATTACATTCAGATACATCCCACCACGCTGTATACGAAAAAGAGCGGACGGGAGTTTTTGATCTCCGAATCGGTCCGCGGCGAAGGTGCAATTCTGCTTAACGCCAAGGGCGAGCGCTTTGTGAACGAGTTGTTGCCCCGGGATGTTGTGGCAAATGCCATCTTCGATGAGATGAAAAAGGAAGGCAGTGAACACGTGTGGCTTTCTATGTCGCCGATCCC
Organism: Oscillospiraceae bacterium; assembly: GCA_017399325.1. Classification (GTDB taxonomy): domain Bacteria; phylum Bacillota; class Clostridia; order Oscillospirales; family Oscillospiraceae; genus Faecousia. The sequence goes on along the minus strand of JAFQDY010000141.1, from coordinate 2,044 downwards.
CGAAGCGGAGATCCGTACGCACTTCCCCCACATTTACGAGCATTGTCTTGCAGAGGGTTATGATGTGACCAAAGAACCGATTCCGGTCGTTCCGTCACAGCATTACTTTATGGGTGGCATCGATGTTGACCGCTACAGCAAAACCTCCATGGACCGTCTGTATGCCGTGGGTGAGACTGCCTGTAACGGTGTCCACGGCCGTAACCGACTGGCAAGCAATTCTCTGCTTGAGAGCCTTGTGTTTGCCAAGAGAGCAGCAAAACATATTATGCGTAATTATTCCGCACTTGCACAGGCCAGGGAAATCGCCGTTGATGCCTCACAGTATGCAGGTTACGCAGAAAAATATAAGGAAATGGTATTGCAAGCCATTGATAAGGAGAGACACAGCCATGAATAATATTTCAATGAAAGTAAACGCAGACAATCTGATCTTGCTGGCCTTGCAAGAAGATATTACCAGCGAAGACATCACTACCAACTCCGTTATGCGAGACTATCAACTCGGTGAAGTGGACTTGATCTGCAAAGAGGACGGCGTGATCGCCGGTCTTGATGTCTTCAAGAGAGTTTTTGAACTTCTTGATGAAAAAACCGAAGTGACCTTCACCTGCGCTGACGGTGACGAAGTTAAGAAAGGTCAAAAGTTGGGCGTTGTTCGCGGCGATATCCGCGTGCTGCTTTCCGGCGAAAGAACCGCGCTGAACTACCTGCAGCGGATGAGCGGCATTGCGACCTATACCCGGAAGATCGCCAATCTGCTTAAGGGCAGCAAGACCAAACTGCTGGATACCCGCAAGACTACACCCGGTATGCGGATCTTTGAAAAGTACGCCGTTAAAGTGGGCGGCGGATACAACCACCGTTACAACTTAAGCGACGGCATTCTCTTAAAGGATAACCACATTGGTGCCGCAGGCGGTGTCAAGGAAGCTGTTATGATGGCAAAGGAATATGCCCCCTTTGTCCGCAAGATCGAGATCGAGGTTGAGAATCTGGATATGCTGAAAGAGGCATTGGAAGCCGGTGCTGATATCATCATGCTTGACAACATGAGCATTGAGGATATGAAGGAAGCAGTAAAACTGACTGCAGGCAGAGCCGAAACCGAGTGCAGCGGCAATGTCACCAAAGAGAATGTGGCAAGACTGGTGGATATCGGTGTTGATTATATTTCCAGCGGTGCACTCACCCATTCTTCTCCGATTTTGGATCTTTCTCTTAAAAATCTGCACGCCATTGAATCATAAAGGGGTAAATACATGAAGGCTACTGAAAGAAGAACCGCAATCGCAAATTTCCTTTTGACTGAAAACAGAGCAGTATCCGGCAGCGAACTTTCAGGCCAATTCGGTGTTTCCAGGCAGATCATTGTCCAGGATATTACCATCTTAAAGGGTTCTGGCTACGATATTCTTTCCACCCACAAAGGTTATGTGATTCAAAAATCCCCGTTGAAAGAACGGGTCTTCAAACTCCGCCATACTACTGAACAAACAGAAGACGAACTGTCTTTGATCGTTGATCTGGGCGGTACGGTCGTGGATGTTTTCGTATGGCATAAAGTGTACGGCAAACTGGTAGCCCCTCTGAATATTTTTTCAACCCTTCATATAAAGCAGTTTATCGAGGGTGTCAGGACCGGCAGATCCTCCGAACTTATGAACATTACCGGAGGATATCACTATCATACGGTCCGTGCCGAATCAGAGGCAATACTGGATAGGATCGGCCAAACACTTCACAAGAGAGGTTATATTGCCCCCGGAGATTAAGACAGACAGCGCATTCTGTTATACGGTTCGATAATAAAATACGCAAGTACACCATAAAAAACAGGACATCCTAGATGTCCTGTTTTTTAATTATAGCAAAAATCTGACGTGCCGGCAGCAAAGAAACGAAGGGATATCCGTTTTTTAATCCGGTTTTGCGTTTAGGAACAGTTTTGTCAGTTGTTCCAGGGGCATTTCGCTGCTGGCATAGCGGCGGCGGCTGACAGGCAAAGTGTCCGTTTCTTTTGCCGGCTCGTACAGTTCGTCCT
>JAFQDY010000140.1 GCA_017399325.1 Oscillospiraceae bacterium | reverse complement strand
CCAACCGCTCCAATAAGGCTATGGCCGACAAGGCCGCCGAAGAATTCGGCGCCATCATCGTTCCCACCGAGGAAATTTACGCGCAGGAATGCGACATTTTCTCCCCCAACGCCATGGGCGCAATCCTGAACCCCACCACCATTCCTCAACTGAAATGTAAGGCCGTTGCCGGCGGTGCCAACAACCAGATCCTGGACGATGCTTCCGGTCTGGCACTGAAGGCTCGCGGCATCTACTATGCACCCGACTTCGTCATCAACGGCGGCGGCGTTATCAACGCAGCAGCAGAAGTTGACGGACCTTACAACAAGGACGCAGTGCTTACCAAAGTTGACAACATCTACAACTCCATCGAGCACATCCTGTCCGAGTCCAAGAAAACCGGCGAACCCGAAGGCGTCATCGCAACCCGCTTCGCCGAGTCCATCATCTACAAATAAGCCCACGGGCATAAAAACCACCGTCCCCCGGGACGGTGGTTTTTTGATTCTTTATGGTACATACAAGGGCGCAGGGGGGTCAAAGGCCTGGGGTTTGTATGTAACCGATCCGATGGGTTTGCCACTGATGCCGTACTTGGGATTGTAGCCGAATAGGTTTACATAACATTGAAGATCCGCTTTTTCTGCTTCCATGGCCTTCATCACTTCCACAGTGGCCAGCACATCGTCGATGGCCCGGTGGGAGTTGACCACTTTGCCTGCAAGGCCGTACACTTCAATGGCGTTGCAGAGTTTGTGGGGATAACTGTGGCGGTCTTTGTAGACCGTGAGCAGGTCCAGTTTGTCCTTGCCCTTCAAGACAGACACATCGCCGTGGCGCATAAGCAGGTAATACAAAAAACTCAGATCAAAATGGGCATTGTAGGCAAGAAGTAAGGTGTTTCCGGCGATCATTCGGGCGACATCTGCGCAGACCTGCGCTTTGGGAACGCCCCGCTGGGCAATGTCCTCATTGGAAATGCCGGTGAGTTCCGTGATCATAGGCGGCACACAATTGCCGGGGGTCAGGGAAATCAAGCAGTCATATTCTTCCGTTACCACAACTTCGCCGTTTTGCCTTTCCACCACAACGGCGGAAAATTCAATGATCTCATCTCTTGGAAAGGACAGACCGGTGGTTTCCGTGTCAAATAAAAACAGTCGGTCATAGTTGGAAAATAAAGTATCCAGCATATCATTCTCCTTTGTATAGCATCAGCGCCCGCTTGAATTTGCTTCTTTCTTCTTCCTCTAATCCAAAGGTTTCGGCAAAGTCATGGGCGTAGCGTTTGCAGGCGGCCATATCGCCGGATTTCAGTTCAATTTCAATTTCACACAGAGGTTCTTTCCGACCGCCGCCGAACAGATTGCCGTAATCCAGCGCCATTTCCAGTTGCGCGTTTCCCAAATGAATGTCCTTGGCAAGCCGGACAAACTTTGCCCCGCAAATGGGGTAAAGACCCGGCTTGACCAGTTCTTTCAGTTCTTCGGGTGCGCCTTGGGCGATCAGGTCGTCGATGGCGTTTTCGATAAACGCATTTTCCGTCTCCCATTCGTTGCGGGTGTTGGGCTCAGAAGCGGGGGTTTTCAGGGTACAGACGGACTTGTCGTTTTCCAGCCGCCTGCGGAGGGTGTAGCGGCGGGAAGACAGGGCCAGTTCGGCGGTGTCATAGTAGACGGTTTCCATTTTGAATTCTCGGCATTTTTGGGGAAAATGGGCGTTGATGGAAAGTAAAGTTTCCCGATCTGTTCTAAATTTCCATTCCTGCTCGGTTGCCATAGTCGCCACCTCCAAAAATTTCTTCTATTATACACCTTTTTGCGCCTATAAGCAAGAATCTTTCCGGCCGAACCCATTCCGACAGAAAAATCACTCCCTTCGTGGTATTCTCTTGTTATACATACGAAAGGGCGTGGAAACCATGATTTCAATCCAATCCTATATGCGGCAGGGGCAGCATCGGCTGCGGCGATGGTTGGTAGACCCCCGCATCCATACCACCTTGCGGGGCGCATTGTATTTTAGCGCGGGATTTGTGTTAAGCGCCGCAAGTCTGGGACAGAGAATGCTGCCGTTGGCCCTGTCTATGGTGTGCGCCTGCGGCGGCTGGTCGGCGGTGCTGACCACGCTGGGTGGACTTCTGGGATACGGTCTTTTCTGGTCGGTCAATTCCCAGCCTGCGGTGTGGCTGCTGACGGGTCTGGCAGTGGCGCTTTTGCTGGGCGAACGGCGGATCAGCCGGGATAATCCGCTGCTGCTGCCTGCCATCGCCGGCTTGATCGTGGCATCTTCCGGTGTGCTGTTCCAAATGTTGGGCAAGGAAGATACTCCCGTTGCCCTTTATGTGATCCGGGTGTTTTTGGCATCTTCCGGCGCTTGGCTTTTTACCCAAGTCAGACGGGGACGCAACCCCCTTTTGGAATGGCTGACCTGCGGTCTTGCGGTGCTGGCGCTGGCTCAGATCGCGCCCTTAGGGTGGCTGAGTTTCGGATTTTTGGCAGCAGGGGCATTGGCGGTGTCCCGGGCGTTCCCCGCGGCGGCCATTGCGGGCCTTGCGCTGGATCTGGCGCAGGTAACGCCGGTGCCTATGACGGCGGTGCTGGTGCTGGCCTATCTGGTACGGCTGCTGCCAAAACCGGCGGGCGTTTTGGGACGGATCGCGCCGGTGTTTACATATGTGCTTGTTATGTGGCTTTGCGATATGTGGGACCTAACGCCCTTGCCTGCGCTGGCCATCGGATCGATACTGGGGGGATTTTTGCCGGAAGCGGGGAAGATCGCCCATCGGCGGGGTGAAACAGGGGTCGCTCAGGTGCGGCTGGAAATGGCCGCCGGGGTTTTGGCCCAATCCCAGCAACTGCTGGTGGAAGCGCCAGCCGTGCCCGTGGACGAAGATGCGCTGGTAGCAAGGGCGGCGGAACGGGCCTGCAGCGGCTGCGCCAACCGCAAAGGCTGTAAAGACTCCCAGCGGATCTGCCTGCTGCCGGGAATTTTGCTCCACAAACCCTTGCTCCAGACCGAGGAACTGCCCATCATCTGCCGGAAAAGCGGCCGGTTTTTGGCAGAACTCCACCGTTCTCAGGAGATGCTCCGCTCTATTCGGGCGGACCGGGAACGGCAGCGGGAATACCGGGCGGCAATGATCCAGCAGTACCAGTTTTTGTCGGCGTTTTTGCAGGATCTTTCCGACCAACTTGCCCGCAGAACAGAACCCACGGCCCTTTATTCTGTGGCCGTTTCCGTGTTCGGCAATCGGGCGGAGGAGGATAACGGCGACCGCTGCCTGCGGTTTTCCGGCACAAACGGCAAATACTTCGTGCTGCTCTGCGACGGAATGGGCACAGGATTGGGGGCGGTGCAGGAAGGCCGCACCGCCGGGAATATGCTCCGGCGTCTGCTTTCGGCAGGTTATCCTGCGGAATACGCCATGCGGAGCATCAACAGCCTGTGCGCTTTGCGGGATCGGGCCGGCGCGGTCACCATGGACTTGGCGGAAATCTGCTTAGATAGCGGAAAAGTGACCCTGTACAAATGGGGCGCAGTTCCGTCCTACTTAATCAGCGGCGTGAGCGCCGAGCGCATCGGAACTGCCGGCCCACCTCCGGGTCTGTCCGTTACAGACTATCAGGAGACCACCGAACGCCTGTCCCTTCGCCGGGGTCAGACCCTTGTGATGGTCAGCGACGGCGTGGCGGAAACCGACGCCCTGCGATGCTGCGTGGACAACGCAGGCAAATCTCCAAACGAACTGGCAGTTGCCATGCTCACCTGCAGTCAGTTAAGCGGCCAGGACGACGCCACGGTAGTTACGATCTCCCTCCAACCGGCAGAATAACAAAAAACACCCCTCCATACGGAAGGGTGTTTTTATTATTAGATGTAATTAGGCCTTGCCGGCGCAGCCCAGAACGTTGACCAACTTGTGACGAACGATTTCCTTGATGTTGGCGCGGGCGGGCTTCAGGTACTGACGGGGGTCAAAGTGATCGGGATGCTCGTTGAAGTACTGACGAACAGTGCCGGTCAGAGCCAGACGCAGGTCGGAGTCAATGTTGATCTTACATACGGACAGGCTGGCTGCCTTGCGCAGCTGCTCTTCGGGAACACCGATGGCGTTGGGCATCTTGCCACCGTTCTCATTGACCATCTTCACGAATTCCTGAGGAACGGAAGAGGAGCCGTGCAGAACGATGGGGAAGCCGGGCAGACGCTTGGTAACTTCTTCCAGAACGTCGAAACGCAGAGCGGGGGGAACCAGGATGCCCTGCTCGTTGACGGTGCACTGCTCGGGGGTGAACTTGTAAGCGCCGTGGGAGGTACCGATGGCGATGGCCAGGGAGTCGCAGCCGGTGCGGGTCACGAACTCTTCCACTTCCTCGGGACGGGTGTAGGAGGCAGCCTCAGCAGCCACATTGACCTCATCCTCGATGCCGGCCAGGGAGCCCAGCTCAGCCTCAACCACAACACCGTGGTCGTGAGCGTATTCGACAACCTTCTTGGTGATCTCAATGTTCTTCTCAAAAGACTCGGAAGAAGCATCGATCATAACGGAAGTGAAGCCGCCGTCGATGCAGGACTTGCAGGTCTCGAAGCTGTCGCCATGGTCCAGGTGCAGAGCGATGGGAATTTCGGGGCACTCAATAACAGCAGCCTCAACCAGCTTGATCAGATAGGTGTGGTTTGCATAAGCACGGGCACCTTTGGAAACCTGCAGAATCAGTGGTGCGTTGACCTCCTTGGCAGCCTCAGTAATACCCTGAACAATTTCCATGTT
>JAFQDY010000012.1 GCA_017399325.1 Oscillospiraceae bacterium | reverse complement strand
CTCCTTGACCTGGTCACCAACCTGCTTCAGCCACTCACCAATGATGCAGCTTTCCACAGTGATGCCGGCCTTGGGCATAATAACAGCCTTGGCCTTGGTGTTGCATGCAGCAGCGGCAGGAGCAGCCTCAGCGGCAGGTGTTTCGGCAGCAGCGGGAGTACCGCCAATGCCCTTCAGGCAATCGGTGGGCTCACCGTGAGGACCGACGGCGCAAACATTCTCCAGACAGGGAACTTCATCGCCTGCTTCGTAGAAGATAGCCAGCAATTCGCCTTCTTCGGTGGACTCGCACTCGAAGGAAGCCTTGTCGGTTTCATAGGTAAACAGGATGTCGCCGACCTTGACCTGGTCGCCAACATTTTTCAGCCACTCACCGATGATGCAACTTTCAACGGTGATGCCGGCCTTAGGCATCAGAACGCCACGGGCCTTGGTTGCGCAAGCAGCAGCAGGTGCTGCGGCGGCTGCGGGTGCAGCAACAGGTGCGGCAGCAGGTGCTTCTGCGGGTGCCTCAGCACCGGAACCGCCCTTCAGTGCGGATGTGTCTTCGCCGGGGTTGCCCACAGCACAGACATTCACCAGGCAAGGTACTTCGTCGCCCTCTTCAAAGAAGATGTCGAGCAGAGTGCCTGCTGCGGTGGATTCACATTCAAAGCTGGCCTTATCGGTCTCATAGGTGAAAAGAACGTCGCCCACATTTACGGGGTCGCCGACTTTCTTCATCCACTGTCCGATAATGCAACTTTCCACGGTTATGCCCGCCTTGGGCATGATGACTGCATTTGCCAAAGGGATTTCCTCCTTTATTCTAGAGGGCTTTGAATCGACCAAATGAGAAGTCCATTCGCCCCCATTGTTATAGCATGTTAATTATAACACCTCTTACCACATTTCGTCAATAGTAAATTGCTACAAAAAAACAAAGCCAAACCGCCGCAAACTATGCAGGATTTGGCTTTGTTGTTTTACAGAATCTTCATATTGGCTTCTTTTGCCGCAATTCGGAAGGCCTCCGGCAGAGGTTCATCAGAGATCAGATAATCCACATCGGAGAAGTTGGCGAAGGTGTAGGGCATCAGGCATTTGAGTTTTTCCTTTGTACAGAGCACCACGCTGGTGCGGGCCTTTTTGATCACCAGCCGTTTGACCAACATATCCCCTTCCGTGCCGCAGGTAAATCCGGCATCCACGCTGCAGCCGGACACGCCGATGAATGCCACATCGATATTGATCTTTTCCAGCATTTCCAAGGTGTTTTGCCCGGAAAGGGCTAGATTTTTCCGGTTGATCGTGCCGCAGCACAATGTGACTACCGGATTATGAAGTCTGCACAATTCCAAAGCAATGCTGGGTCCGGTGGTAAAAATATTCAGATTGATGTCCGGCAAACTCTTGGCCAGCATCAGATTTGTGGTGCTTGCGTCCAGGAAGATGGAACTATGGGGTTGCAGCAGTTCCATAGCCTTTTGGGCGATGGACTGTTTGCCCGGGTTATTCTCCCCGATGCGCACATCGAATTCCGGATCGCCGTTGTGCCGCACAGACTTGGCGCCGCCGCGGAATTTTACCACAACGCCCGCTTCCACAAGGGCATCCAGGTCTCTGTGAATGGTCATTAAGGATACCTGCGGGAACATTTCCTGCAGTGCCTTAATGGTGACTACATTCTTTTTTTCAATATACTCCTTCATTTGGTCCAGGCGAATACGATTCATTCTTACACCTCAAATGTTATGTTTGTTTTATGATGTAACAAATATAACATCTGTTCACATAATTTGTCAAGTGTTTTTAACAAAATTATGATTGACGGACTCCCTGTCATATTTTATAATAACTGTGATCTTTACTTTGAAAGGCAATTTTATGATTACAAAACTCGGTATTTTTGAAAGCGAAAGTTTTCACCCCCACCGCAATCTGGCGCTGGAAAAGCATTTGATGGACACCTGCCAGCCGGGTTGGTGCCTGCTTTATCTGTGGCAAAACCAGAACACCGTTGTGATCGGACGGAATCAAAACGCGTGGCTGGAGTGCAGAACTTCCCTTTTGGAGGAAGAAGGCGGCACTTTGGCCCGGCGGCTCTCCGGCGGCGGCGCAGTGTTTCACGATTTGGGGAATTTAAACTTCACTTTTATAATGTGTAAAGAAGATTATGACCTGGATAAGCAACTGGCTGTGATCCAAAAGGCCTGCGCTTTGGCGGGCATTGGAGCGGAAAAGTCCGGTCGGAACGATCTTTTGGCTGACAGCCGCAAATTCTCCGGCAATGCATTTTATCAGGACCGCATCCACGCCTATCACCACGGAACAATTATGGTGGATGTAGACCGGGAGAAACTGGGCCGCTATTTAAGTCCTCCCAAAGCAAAACTGGAGGCCAAGGGCGTTTCTTCTGTCCGTTCCCGGGTGGTCAACTTAAAAGAACTCTCCCCCTCCCTGACCATCGAAAAAATGAAGGCATATATGACAGCAGCCTTTTCCGAAGTTTACG
>JAFQDY010000139.1 GCA_017399325.1 Oscillospiraceae bacterium | reverse complement strand
GGTAAAGGACAGGCGCATCGACGGTATTTCTGACCTTCGCGACGAGACCGACCGTAACGGTATGCGCATGGTCATTGAACTGAAAAAGGATGCCAATCCCCAGGTGGTGATGAACACCCTGTTCAAGCAGACCGCGCTGCAGTCTAGTTTCGGCATCATTATGCTGGCGCTGGTCGACGACCAGAAGCAGCCGCGGATCCTGTCTTTGCGGCAGATCATTGACGAGTATCTCACCTTCCAGATGGAAGTGCTGACCCGCCGCACCGAGTTTGACCTGAAAAAGGCCCGGGAGCGCGCCCATTTGCTGGAAGGCTTGCTGATCGCCCAGGACAACATCGACGAGGTCATCCGCATTATCCGTTCGTCCTACGACGATGCCAAGGAAAAACTCTGCGCCCGGTTCGGTTTGGATGATGTGCAGGCCCAGGCCATTTTGGATATGCGTCTGAAGGCGCTGCAAGGCCTGGACAGAGAAAAACTGCAGGCAGAATTCGACGAATTGCAGGAGCGAATCGCTTACTATCTGGACTTGCTGGCTGACCGGGCCAAGTTGCAGGCCGTGCTCCGCGAGGAATTGATCGCCATTCGGGACAAGTTCGGCGACGAGAGAAAAACCGAGATCCAGGAGATCGAAGACGAGATCGATATTGAGGATCTGATCGAGGAAGAAACCTGCGCCTTCACCATCTCCAAAGAAGGTTATGTAAAGCGGATGCCTGTGGATATTTACCGCACACAAAGCCGGGGCGGCCGTGGTGTCAACGCGCAGAATTTGAAGGAAGAAGACTATGTCAAGAGCCTGTATGTGGCATCCACCCACGACCATCTTCTGTTCTTCACCGACAGGGGTCGCGTGCATCATCGGAAGGGTTATCAGATCCCCGAAGCAGGCCGTACCGCCCGTGGCACAGCCATGATCAATATCCTGCCGCTGGAGCAGGGCGAAAGTGTCACAGCCACTGTAATTACAAGGGATTTCTATGAAGACGAGTACCTGATGATGGTGACCCAGAAGGGCACTGTGAAGCGTATCCCCTTCATCGAACTGAATACCCGTCGCAAGACCGGTATCCGGGCCATCACCCTGAACGAGGGCGACCAACTGATCAATGTGATCCGCACCAAGGGCGATGACAACATCATCCTTGCCACCCGGGAGGGTATGGCCATCTGCTTCAATGAAAATGATGTGCGTCCCATGGGTCGTGATGCGGCTGGCGTCCGCGGTATTATGTTAACCGGCGAAGACTATGTGATCGGCGCTGAAAAGTGGGAAGAGGGCAAGACGCTCCTCACCGTTACCGAGAACGGCTTCGGCAAGCGCACGGAACTTGCCGAGTACCTGCGGACCGGCCCGGAGGGTGAAAAGATCCCGCAGAGCCGTGGCGGCAAGGGTCTTAAGAACTATAACATCACCGTAAAAACCGGCTGCGTGGCAGGCTGCTGCACCGTATCCGAAACTGACGATGTGATGCTCATTGAAAACGGCGGTGTCATCATTCGCGTGAAGGCTTCCGGCATCAATGTTTACAAGCGGGATGTGCAGGGCGTGATCGTGATGCGTATCGAGGAGGGCAACAAACTGGTCGCCATCCAGCGGGTGGAAACGGAAGAAACAGAAGACGAGGGCGCAGCAGAATGAAGACCGTGACCCTTTACACCGACGGCGCCTGCTCCGGCAACCCCGGCCCGGGCGGCTGGGGTGCGATTCTGGAGTTTAACGGCGCGGAAAAAGAACTCTCCGGCGGCGAAGAAAGCACCACCAACAACCGTATGGAACTGACCGCGGTGATCGCAGGCCTTTCTGCCCTGAAAGAGCCTTGCATCGTGGAACTGTACTCGGACTCCAAGTATGTGATCGACGGCCTGTCGAAAGGCTGGGCGGAAAGTTGGCGGAAAAACGGCTGGAAAAAGGCAGACAAAAAGCCTGCCTTGAATCCGGACCTGTGGGGGAAACTCCTGGATCTGACCCATATCCATACCCTCCGCTACCATTGGGTCAAAGGCCACGCGGAAAACGAGAAAAACAACCGCTGCGACGAGCTGGCAGTCGCCCAGTACAAAAAATAAGCCTTAAACATATGTAGGGGCGCGTATTGCTCGCCCAAAGGGGAAAAATGAATCTGCCATCCAGAAAACCAAACCGTTTGCCGTGCTTTGATTATAGTCGACCCAGCGCATATTTCATCACCATATGCACCAATAACCGCAGGCTAATTTTGTGGGATCATGTAGGGGCGAGCATTGCTCGCCCGGAAGAAATGCAGTTATCGCATATCGGAACGGTCGTGGAAGAGGCCATTCTGAAAATACCCCAAAAGTATCCGGCAATTTCTGTGGACACCTATGTTGTGATGCCCAACCACATTCATCTTCTATTGCAAATCAATACTGATGAAGACGGGCGAGCAATGCTCGCCCCTACGATCTCGTCTGTTGTGCAGCAAATGAAGGGGTATGTAACAAAAAAAGTGCAGGAGTCTATTTGGCAAAAGTCGTTCTACGACCACGTTGTTCGCGGCGAACAGGATTACCTGTCGATTTGGGAATATATTCAAGGGAATCCCTATAAATGGGAAGAAGATATGTTATACGGAGAGGGTGAGTGAACTGTACCTGAACATCGGAAACGATATGTCCGTGCGAACGGATTCCATTGTGGGCATTTTCCATATGGACAACACCACCACCTCCAAGCGCACACGGGAATTTTTGGCCCGGGCAGAGCGTGACGGGGGCGTTGTACCTTGCGATGATTTGCCCAAGGCGTTTATCGTCACCACCGAGTACGGCTTCCGAAAAGTCCACCTGACCGCCCTGAATACGCTGACATTAGAAAAACGGCTGAAGTAAAAAAGGCTTCTCCTTGAGGACTTACTGTCCGTTGCCATTTTGTGGCTTACGGACAGTTAGCACCCCAGGCGGAAGCTGTCGAGCAAAGCGAGACTGATGAGGTGGCAAATATTTATCGACACCTCATCCGTCAGCCTATTCGGCTGACACCTTCCCCTCAAGGGGAAGGCTCTTTCTCAACTCTCAATACGACAATAAAAACCTCCCTTTCTCAAGGGAGGTTTTTTATCTTAGCAGAGCTTTGCGCCGGCGGGGATGGCATCGTCCACCATCAGCAGGTTCAGTTTTTCTTCGCCCTTTTCGGTGTGGACGGCGGAAATCAGCATACCGCAGGACTCTTTGCCCATCATTTTTCTGGGGGGCAGGTTGGTGATGGCAACCAGCGTCTTGCCGATCAGGTCTTCCGGTTTGTAGAATTTGGCAATACCGGAAAGGATCTGACGGTCAACGCCTGTGCCGTCGTCCAAGGTAAATTGCAGCAGTTTGTCGCTCTTTTTTACCGGCTGGCAAGCCTTGACCTTCACCGCCCGGAAGTCGGACTTGCAGAAGGTGTCAAAGTCCACGGGTTCCTCTGCGTAAGGCTCGATTTCCACGGCAGGCAGAGCGGCTTTGGCCTTTTCGGCGTTAAAAGCGTCGATTTCAGCCAGTTTTTTCTCCATATCCAGCCGGGCGAACAGGATTTCGCCTGCGCCTACATTCTTGCCTGCTTCCAAAACACCAAAGTTGGCAAGGCTCTCCAAACCGCCGTTTTCGCAGTTAATCTGCTTAAGAATCTTCTCGGAAGTCTCAGGCAGGAAAGGTGCCAAAGACACAGCCGCAAAGCGGATGGACTCCAGCAGGTTGTACAAAACGGTACCCAGACGGGGGTAATTCGCCTCATCCTTGGCCAGCGCCCAAGGGGCGGTCTCGTCGATATACTTGTTGGCCCGGCGCAGCAAAACGAAGATCTCGTCGATGGCGTCGGCCACCTTCAGTTCCGCCATCTTTTCGGCCACCTTGCCGGGCATTGCCAGGGCAACGGCCTTCAGTTCCTCGTCCAGTTCGTCGGGAGTATTGGGCGCGCAGATCTTGCCGCCGAAGTACTTGTTATCCATCGCCACGGTGCGGTTGACCAGGTTGCCCAGAATGTTTGCCAGTTCGCTGTTGATGCGCTCGATGATCAGTTCGTAAGTCATAATGCCGTCAGCGGCGAAGGGCATTTCGTGCAATACGAAGTAGCGCACTGCGTCCACGCCGAACATCTCTACCAGATCGTCCGCATAAATCACATTGCCCAGGCTCTTACTCATCTTGTCGCCCTTGACCAGCAGCCAGGGGTGGCCGAACACCTGCTTGGGAAGCTCCTCACCCAGCGCCATCAGGAAGATGGGCCAGTAAATGGTGTGGAAACGGACGATGTCCTTGCCGATCAGGTGCAGGTCGGCAGGCCAGAACTTGTTGTAGTGGGGCTCGTGGTTGCCGTCGGGGTCGTAGCCGGAGAATGTGATGTAGTTACTAAGGGCATCCAGCCACACATACACCACATGCTTGGGATCAAAGTCCACCTGCACGCCCCAGGTGAAACTGGTGCGGGACACGCACAGGTCCTGCAGGCCGGGCTTTAAGAAGTTGTTGACCATCTCGTTTTTCCGGCTCTCGGGCTGGATGAATTCGGGATGCTCCTCGATGTGCTGCATTAAGCGGTCGGCATACTTGCTCATCTTGAAGAAGTAGGCCTCTTCCTCCGCGTCCACGCACTCCCGGCCGCAGTCGGGGCATTTGCCGTCCTTCAGCTGGCTCTCGGTCCAGAAAGACTCACAGGGGGTGCAGTATTTGCCGGTGTATTTGCCCTTGTAGATGTCGCCCTGCTCATACAGGCGCTTGAAGATCTTCTGCACCTTGGTCTTATGCTCCGGGTCGGAGGTGCGGACAAAGCGGTCGTAGGTGGTGTTCATCAAGTCCCAGATGTCCTTGATCTGGCCGGCCACATTGTCAACATGCTGCTGGGGGGTGATGCCGGCGGCTTCGGCCTTCTGCTGGATCTTCTGGCCGTGCTCGTCAGTGCCGGTCTGGAAATACACATCGTAGCCCTCCTGCCGCTTATAGCGGGCGATGGCATCGGCCAGCACGATCTCATAGGTGTTGCCGATGTGGGGCTTTGCGGATGTGTAGGCAATGGCTGTGGAAATGTAATAGGGTTTCTTTGCGGTCATAATATTACCTCCTGATAAATAGAAAACGCCCTTGCAGAGCAAGGGCGAAAGGGCATTCGCGGTACCACCTTGATTCGCAGAAGGGACGATTGCGGGGCGTCGAGGGCGCCGCCCCCTACAAAGCAATGGCACTTCTGCCTCAAAGCGGGATAACGGGCGCACCGTGCAGGCCTACCTATCGACCTGCCAACTCCAAGACCATCTTCGGCAGTTTTCTCCATACCTCTTTGCACCAAACCGAGGCTCTCTGAATGGATAGGGCTGCTTACTCTTCTTTTCACAGTTTTTTGGAATATAGGGGTATTATACCCCAATTTTCCTATGTTTGTCAAGCCAAACATAGGAATGCAAAATGCAGAATGCAGAATGCAAAATGAATGTGTCGCTACGCGACAAATATAAAATGCGGGACGTCCAAGGGGCCGTCCCCTACGATGCCAACGAAAGGTATCGAAAGAATTTGTAGGGGCGTTCTTCGAACGCCCGCGCAATTCTCAATTTTTAATTCTTAATTCTCAATTAAAAAACCTCCGCCGAAGCGGAGGTTTTTGATTGTTTATCAGCCGAATACGCTCAGCAGGAAGCCTGCGGTGCAGTCTCCCTGCCACATTTATTCTTAAAAAGTGCATAATCCCCTGCCAAACGGCAGGGGATTGGCTTTTATTAACCAAACACGCTCAGCAGGAAACCTGCGGCGATGGCAGAGCCGATGACGCCGGCCACATTCGGGCCCATAGCATGCATCAGCAGGAAGTTGGAGGGGTTGTACTTCTGACCTACGGTGTTGGAAACACGGGCGGCCATCGGCACAGCGGAAACGCCGGCAGAGCCGATCAGAGGGTTGACCTTGCCCTTTGTCAGTTTGCACATCACCAGACCACCCAGCAGACCGCCAACGGTGGACAAAATGAATGCGCACACACCCAGCACCACGATCTTCAAAGTCTGCGCGGTGAGGAAGTTAGAACCAACCATCGTTGCGCCCACGGCGGTGGACAGCAAAATGGTAACAATGTTCATCAGTGCGTTTTGTACCGTGTCGGACAGACGGTCAGTGACGCCGGTCTCCTTAAACAGGTTGCCCAGCATCAGGCAGCCGATCAGAGGCGCGGTATCGGGCAGCAGCAGCGCCACGAACAGAGTGACAACGATGGGGAAGATGATCTTCTCGGTCTTGGAAACATTCCGGGTCTGGACCATCTTGATCTTCCGTTGTTCCTTGGTGGTCAGCAGTTTCATAAAGGGCGGCTGGATCAGGGGGATCAGCGCCATATAGGAGTAGGCAGCCACGGCGATGGCACCCAGCAGATGGGGAGCGAGTTTGCTTGTCAGGAAGATGGCGGTGGGGCCGTCAGCGCCACCGATAATGCCGATGGAAGCGGCTTCCACGCCGGTAAAGCCCAGCAGCGTAGCGCCGAAGAATGCGGCGAACACGCCAAGTTGGGCAGCAGCGCCCAGAAGCAGGCTCTTGGGGTTAGAAAGCAGCGGGCCGAAGTCGGTCATTGCGCCCACGCCCATAAAGATCAGGCAGG
>JAFQDY010000011.1 GCA_017399325.1 Oscillospiraceae bacterium | reverse complement strand
TGCCAAGATCTTCGAGAACGATCCCTTTGCCAAGTTGGATCAGACCGGCGTTGGTCAGTTGATGGAAATGGCTATCACCAAGGCCAAGGCTACCGGCAACAAGTTGCACTACGGTATCTGCGGCGAACACGGTGGCGACCCCAACTCTGTTGAGTTCTGCCACAAGATCGGCCTGGACTACGTGTCCTGCAGCCCCTTCCGTGTTCCCATCGCAAGACTGGCTGCCGCTCAGGCTGCTATCAAAGAATCTAAGTAATTAGATTACAAAGCAAAATTATCCGCCCGAATTTCTTCGGGCGGATTTTTTATTTCTATTGAAAAAGACCTTTTTATGTTATATAATTTAGAAAAATATTTTCGCGAAAATCACATTTTCTTATACGGAGGCGATTAAGATGTCAAAAGGTAAGAAATTATCAAAAGCAGACATAACGAAAGCATTAGATGCGTGTTATGATAAATGCTTGAACGGTATTCCACAAATTAGTCCAAGCATTGAAGATATGGCGAACGATTACTTAAAGAAGCATAAAACGAAAGAAAAAGCCTGCAAGGAAATGATTAGAAATCAAATAATAAAATGCACTACATCGGGCTTTATAACTGGTTTTGGTGGTTTTATTGTAATGCCAATAACACTTCCTGCAAACGTTGGTAGTGTTCTATATGTTCAAATGAGAATGATTGCTTGTACTGCATATATGGCAGGTTATGAACTAAATAGTGACCAAACACAAACATTGGTTTATGCTTGTCTTGCGGGTGTAGCAGTAAATGAAATAATTAAACAAGTCGGCATAAAGTTCGGCATGAAGGTTGCTAATAATTTAGTAAAGAAAATACCTGGTAAGGTTTTAACAAAAATTAATCAAAAAGTCGGTTTTAGATTTTTAACAAAGTTTGGTCAAAAGGGACTTGTGAACATTTGGAAACTTGTTCCAGGTGTTGGTGCCGTTATTGGAGGTGGACTGGATTTGGTTGAAACAAAAATTATAGCAGACCGTGCTTATAAATGGTTCTTTGATGGAAACTTCGATGTAGAGAGCAAAAAAGAAAAAGTGAAGTACTATGAAGAAGAAATTGTAGTAGAATCATAATTTCCCACTTTTGCTGATAGCACCACAGGCTGCTATTAAGGGCTAATTGCTAACTATAAAAACCTCCCGATTTTTCGGGAGGTTTTTAAAAAAAATATTGTCATTTCCGGCAACTTATTGTAATATGAATATATAGATAACCTTGGTTCTCTATATATTCATATTCAGGAGGTTAATTTATGAACAGAGCAGAATTAAAAGCGGCAGCCAAAAGTCAGATCAAAGGTAAAATCGGCATTCTTTTTGTTATCACTCTGATTATTGGCTTAATCTCAGGCGTGGCAAGTGCAGTACTTTCCCTTATCCCCGGCGGTTCTTTGATTGTATCCATCATCATCACACCGGCATTTGCGCTCAGTATCGTTCGCGTTTACTTGAACCTGATGAATGGAGTAACGCCCAAAGCAAGCGATGCATTTTGCGGCTTTGATGACTTTTGGGCAGCCTTCAAGGTAACCTTCCTTGTTGGTTTGTTTACCTTCCTGTGGTCTTTGCTTTTCGTGATTCCCGGCATCGTCAAGAGTTTGTCCTACTCCATGTCTACATACATCCTGGCAGAAAACAAAGGCAAGCCTGCTTTGGAATGCATCAATGAATCCAAGGCTATGACAGAAGGACACAAAATGGATTTGTTTGTCCTCGGTCTTTCCTTTATCGGTTGGGGTCTGCTTTGCGGTATTACATTCGGTATCGCCGGCATTTGGGTCCTGCCCTATATGCAGGCAACCTACGCAAATGCCTACAACAGCTTAAAGTCTGTTGCCCCTGCTGTTGATCAGCCCTGCATTGAATCCGTATAAAAATTTACTTTCCCTGCAGTGCACGCAACGAACACCGTCACCCTTTTCGGGTGGCGGTGTTTCCATTGTAGGGGCGAGTAATCGGCGGGGGTCGTTGTTTGTTGCAAACCGGTTTTCGTTCTGCTATAATTGATTCAAACAAGGAACCGGCCTTACGGCAGAAAGGAGATCATTATGAACCCTGTACTGAAGCAGTTGAAAGAGAGAAAATCCGTCCGCGTTTTTCAGGACAGACCCATCACGGCCGAAGAAACCGCCGCGATTCTGGAGGCGGCAGTCAACGCCCCCACCGCGGGCAATCAGCAACTTTACACCATCATTCAGGTAACAGACAGCGAGTTGAAGGCAAAGTTAGCCGAAAGTTGCGACCATCAGCCCTTTATCGCCACCGCGCCGCTGGTGCTTGTGTTCTGCGCCGATTGCCGCAAGTGGTACAAGGCCTTTGCCGATCACGGCTGCAACCCCAGAAAGCCGGGCGTGGGCGATCTGCTGCTGGCGGTCAGCGACACCAACATCGCCGCGCAAAACGCCGTGGTAGCCGCCCACAGTTTGGGCATCGGCTCTTGCTACATCGGCGACATTATGGAAAACGCAGAGACCCAACGGCAACTGCTTTCTCTGCCCCCTTATGTGTTCCCTGCGGTTATGCTCGTGCTGGGTTACCCCACCGAGCAGCAATTAAAGCGGCAAAAGCCGCCCCGTTCCGATCTGCGCCACATCGTTCACGAAAACGGCTATCGGGATATGGACGCGGCAGAACTGAAACAGATGCTTTCCGTGAAGACCGGCGTTCAGAATTTTGAGAATTGGATTCAGGCCTTCTGCGACAGAAAGTACAATTCTGATTTCTCCCGGGAGATGAACCGTTCCGTCCAGGTCTTTTTGGACGATTTTGAAAACTGATCTCCCTTTACAAAACACCAAGAAGATCCCCGCCGATCACTCGGCGGGGATCTGTTTTTTATCGGATCGCCAACAGGAAAAGGAAGACCGGTTTTTGATACCACGGCTTTTCTGCGATCAGCAGGATCAGGGTCGCGCGGTAGTCATTATATTTTTCCAGTTCCTCCGGCTGGATCTGGTGCTGGCTGAAGACGGCCTTTTGGGCCAGATCGTTCAGTTCTTCCGGATAGGTCTGCTTCAGCAGTTTTGCCATCGAACGGGTCTGCCGCCATCTGCGCACAGCGCGCACATTGGGCGGGCCGCTGTTCCACCGTTTCCGTTTATACCGGATACGCCCATAGCCTTGCAGCACAATAAACGCCACGCCGGCAAGGCAATATAGCGCGATCTTGATCCACCGGGGCGTTTCTTTGGGTTCGCTCTGGGGCGTTTGGGGCGGCGTATCCACCGCGGGGGTATCGGGCGTTACCGTTTCCTCCGTTTCGGTGGTAGGCGGCAGCGGGATGTTGATGATGGGCTCTTTGTCCACAGGTTCTTCCTCTGTGGGCAGTTCCGGCGTTTCTTCCCATTCCTCGGGTTTTGATCCGTCGCCCAAAGGTTTGCCGGGCAAGATCTCAGGTCTTTCCGCCTCCGGATAGGTGGGCGTTACCTCCAACACATACCAGGCAAGGGTGACCCAATCGTAATACTCCACCCACGCGTGGGCCTCCTGTTTGGTCACCGCCACACCCTCGCCGGCCTTGCAATCTACGATGTAGCCTTCCACATACCGGGCAGGAATGCCTGCGGCCCGCAGAAGCACCGTGGCCGCCGTGGCATAATGGACACAATGGCCGGTTTCGCTTTCCTCCAAAAACCATTGGGCAAAATCGCTGTATTCGGCGTTCATTTTGGAAGTTTCTGCGTCATAGGCCGCCGCGTTTCGGACGAAGTTTTGAATTTTCTGCATCCGTTCCCGGTCGGTTTTTGCGCCGACGGTCAGTTGCCGGACAAGACTTTTTGCCCACGCCTTGGTCTCTGCAGGCAGGTTTTTGTAACGGATGTTGGGGAAATCGGTCTTTTGAGATAATGTTTGGGTCAGGTCGTAACTGTACTTCTGCAGATTCTCCTCATTATCCACCGCGCCGCCTGTAAAGATCAGCCCCTCATCGGCGTAATAGGGCGTATAGAGCACGCTCTTGACGCCGTAGGTCACGATGGTCAGTTTGCCTTCGGGGGATGTACCGGCGGTGAATTCTTCTTTTCGCTGGGTGGTAGACTCCCAACCCAGGCCGGTATACACATCGTAATCCCGCTCCCGCAGGTACAGGATCCCGTCAACAGGCGATGTTACGAACATAACAGAGCGGGCAGACTTGCTTCGCTCCCCTACGGTCCGCAGGTTTCGCCTTTTGATCCCGGTGTCGTCGATGGGCGTGCCGCTGATCACGGCGTCCACCACATTTTGGGCCTTCTCGTACCATTCCACCGCTTCTTTTTGAAATTTGCCCACCCGGTTGGTGTATTCTCCTTTGGGGTTGCAAACAAACACCAGCGCCAGACACAAAGCCACAGGCAGCACCGACCACAGGAGCAATTTCATTCCCTGCGCCGGTTGTTTTTTCCTTGTCCAATCGGTGATCAGCAAGACAGCCAAACCAAGGAGCAGCAGATACAGGTATGCCGTATGGGGAACGATGTCCGCGGTCACCAAGCACAGGGCCGCCGGTATCACCGCCGGGATCAGTGCCAAAACGATATGTTTGCGCCGGCAAATGTGCCAGTTGACGGCCACCGCAACCAGCGCCGCCCACAAAATCAGCGGAACAGATACACTTTCTGCATCAGGTGTTCCCAAAACCGGCCAGTTGTACACATCGTGATAGTGGGAAGTGAGCAGATAGCAGAGGGTCTGGATCTGTTTCCATACATAGGGTCGGAACCCCACCAAAATTACCGCGACCACAACGCCGGCAACACCGGCGATGATCCTTCCGCCGTTGCGGAATCGGAGCGCTGCTGCCGAAACGACCGCTGCCAAAGCGCACCACAGGAACAGTTTCCATAGCCCGTCTATCGGCAATCCGTAGCCGGTGATCAGGCAGCCTGCAGAACCTGCTGCCAACAGGAAGGCAAGGGGTGCGCCCACCAACTGGTGGATCCAAGACTTAATTCTCACCCTGCTCACCTCCGATATGGTACCGCCAGGCAGCCTGGTAGGACTGGTCACGGATAGAACCTTCCCGGGCAAAGGGTGTGCCCAAAAGGGATTCGATGCACTTGTCTGCATCAGCCTGCTCCCGGATCGTCCAACTCTCTACGCCCTTTGCGGTCAGCGCGCGAATGTCAAAGGTGACCTCCCGGGCAAGCAGCCAGCGGCTCAAATAGAGCAGCCGGCCCAGTTTTAAGTCCAGTTCCGATGCCGACCCGTTCAGGTCCAAAGTCAGCAGCATCAGACCCCGCTGGGGCTCCATAGGCTCCCGGAGCATCAGGTCGCCCACTTTGGCAGACAGTTTCCAGTGGATCTTATTCAGACTGTCACCGGGATGAAATTCCCGGATCTCATAATTTTCCGCGAAACCGCCGCCGGGTTTTGCCCGCCAGCGGGGCTGCAAATGTTTGGACAGTTCCGGTGGGATCTTTATTTCCACCGGTCCGGGCAGCACATAGACAGTTTGCACGGCGGTGTTTCTGATCCGCTTGCAAAACAGGCCCAGATAGTCGCAAACGGCAGGTCTTTGCAACTGAACCTGCCATTTTCCGCAATGTTCTGTGGGGAGTTTCACCCCCGAACGCAATGTACGGCGCTCTGCGGTCATCACATTTGTAACACGGATCTTGGCCCTGTGGGGCGGCATAGGCAGTTTGGAAGATACGGTCACAGTGGCAGTTTCGGCGCTGCCCATAGGCAGTTTTTCCGCCACATCCAGTTCCATTTTCAGCCCCGCCATAGGGAGTATGCTCAAAAGCAAGGACACCCAGGGTAAAATCGCCACAACCAGCAAAAGCACCCAGGCAAACCATTCCTGATTGGCGGCGTATAATACCACACTTCCGACCAATGCCAGAAGATAAATCATTCTCTGTTTTATCATATCAACAGATCTTAGGCGCAGGTACTTGCTTGAGGATCTCCGCCAGCACCTTTTCTGCGGACAGTCTGCGACCCTCTGCTTTGGAAGAAAGGATCAGCCGGTGGGCCACCGTACCCACAAAGATCTCCTGCACATCGCCGGGCACCACATAATCGCGGCCGCGAAGTCGGGCCATAGCCTTTGCCATAGCGGTTACCGCCAGGGTTGCCCGGGGGCTTGCGCCACGGAAGATATTCTCGTTGTTTCTTGTTGCCACGATCAGGTCCACAATATATTGCACCAGGGAATCTTTCACATAAGTGCGTTCTACTTCTGCCTGCATAGCCGCTAATGTTTCCTTTGTGAGCAGGGGCATCAGTTTGTGCAGGGGGTTGCCCTCCTGCCGGTCCATGACCATAGCGGCCTCCTCTTTGGGGTCGGGATAACCAAGACTCAGGCGCACGATGAACCGGTCCATCTGACTGTCAGGCAGCAATTGCGTACCTGCTGCGCCGGCGGGGTTCTGGGTAGCGATGACCACAAAGGGGTCGGGGAGCATATGGCTGACGCCGTCCACCGTGACCTGTCCTTCTTCCATGGCCTCCAAAAGGGCAGACTGGGTGCGGGAAGTGGCCCGGTTCAGTTCATCTGCCAAAAACAGATTGCAGATCACCGCGCCTTTCTGATAGACCATCTCGCCGGTGCGCCGGTCGGGAACGCTATAACCGGTCACATCAGAGGGCAGCACATCCGGGGTGAACTGCACACGGCTGTACTGCAGACCCAAAACTTTGGAATATGCCAGCGCCATTGTGGTCTTGCCCACGCCGGGCACATCTTCCAGCAGAATGTGTCCCTTTGCCAGAATGGCCGCCAGCACCCAGTAGAGCACATCGTCCTTGCCCACCACCACTTGACCGACCTGTTCCAGAATTTGCCGGGCGAAGCCCGCAACGGTGTTTTCATTCTTTTCCATCTTCTTACCTCCGAAAAATTTTCGTGATTTTTGTCATTATACCATCGGCAGACACAAAAACGCAAGCGCGATCAACAAACTTCCACACTTTCTTTACTTTTCGGCATTTTTGTGCTACTGTATATCCTGAAAGGGGCGCTATACTATGTGGACTTTTGCAGACCTGATCCGAAACTTTTTTACCCATAAGGATTTCCTGCCCCCGGCAGACAAATTGCCCGGCACTCTGTTTACGCCTGTGCACTTTGCAGCATCTTTGTGCTGGGTCGGGCTCATTGTTCTTGCCTGCATTCTTCTGCGGAAAAAGAGCGAAAAGACCATCCGGCGGGTATTTGCCGGCCTTTGGGCCTGGCTGACCGTTTTAGAGGTGGTGAAGATCACTTGGGAGACCTGCTGCGGCGCGGCGGTGGCCTTTGAATGGGGCGGCAATCTGCCGCTTTATCCCTGCAGCATTTTTATGTATGCTATGCCCTTTGCCATCTGGGGCAAGGGAAATGTGCGCTATGCCGCCTGCGGCTATGTGTGTTCTTTGGGTCTTTTGGGCGGCGCCATCAATTTTGTCTATCCCGCCAACATTTTGAGCAACTATTCCTGTATCTCCTTTGCCGGTTTTCACACATTGTTCTACCACGGAGTTTTGGTGTTCTGCGCCGCGCTGATGCTGATAAGCGGCTATCACAGTTACAGAGGCGTCACCAAGGCCCGGCAGTTGCTGCTGCCGGCAGTTCCGGCGCTGATAGTGTCGGTGGTCGCCAACATCGTCAACTTCTCCCCCATTGGTTCAGACTATATGTTCTTCAAACTGAACTCTTTCTTCTTTGCCCCTTTGGGGGCGGCCACCCCCGATTTTCTGGGCGTCATTCTGGTCTACGGCATTTATCTTCTGATCCACGCGCTGCCCTATTTGCCGTCTTGGATCGGGAGCAAAAGAAAAGCCCACAAGCAAGCACCTGTGGCTTAACGCAAAAACAACCCCCTCTCGGTTTGAGAGGGGGTTTACTTATGTAGGCTTAGGCGGCTTTTTTGCCGGTGATAGCCTTGATAACAAACAATGTGGCAACCATCAAAACGATGGAGATGGGCAGCACGATCATCCAGTTCTGAATGAAGCCTGCCAGAATGTATGCCACCGTGGACACGCCTGCCACCGTCAGTGCATAGGGCAACTGGGTAGAAACGTGGTTCACGTGGTTACACTGCGCGCCGGCAGAGGCCATAATGGTGGTGTCGGAAATGGGGGAACAGTGGTCGCCGCAAACTGCGCCGGCCAAGCAAGCGGACATAGAGATAATGAGGATCTCACCTGCGCCGGCAAATACGGTGATGACGATGGGCAGCAGAATGCCGAATGTACCCCAGGAAGTACCGGTGGCAAAGGCCAGACCGAAGGCGATCAGGAAGATAACTGCAGGCAGGAATGCCGCCAGACCTTCCGCTGCGCCGCCGATGGCAGTTTTCACGAAGATGTCAGCGCCCAGCATACCCCGGGTTATGCCGCCCAAAGTCCAGGCGAATACCAGAATGATAATGGCAGGCACCATAGCGCAGAAGCCCTTGGGAATGGCATTCATAGCGGTCTTGAATGTGATGACTCTGCGGGCAACCAGATACAGAACCGTCAGCACGGTGGCGATCAGCGCGCCCCAGGACAGGCCGGCAGATGCGTCAGAGCCGGCAAAGGCGGTGGCTAAGTTCAGATATGCGCCGCTTTCCGGGTCGAAGAAGCCGCCGGTGTAGATCATACCGATGATGCAGGCGGCGATCAGGCCGATAATGGGCAGGATCAGATCGATCACCTTGCCTTTGGAAGAAACTGTCTCGTCTTCTGTATCCACATGGTTTTCATCGGAAAACAGGTCGCCGGCCAGGGCGCTGCGCTCGTGGCGGGCCATAGGGCCGTAATCCAGTTTCATAAACGCGATGGTAATGATCATCACGATGGTGAGCAGGGAGTAGAAATTGTAAGGAATGGCGCGGATAAAATAAGTCAGGCCGTTTTCCTCGCCCACAACGCTGGTAACGGCAGCCGCCCAGGAAGAAATGGGTGCGATCATACAGATGGGCGCTGCAGTGGCATCGATGATGTAGGCAAATTTTGCCCGGGAGATCTTATGTCCGTCAGCAACCGGACGCATCACGCTGCCCACGGTCAGGCAGTTGAAGTAGTCATCGATAAAGATCAGCACACCCAAGACAAAGGTGGCCAGTTGGGCGCCCACCCGGGTCTTTACATGGGTTTGGGCCCAGCGGCCAAAGGCGGCAGAACCGCCGGCGGCATTGACCAGCGCCACCATAATGCCCAAAAGCAC
>JAFQDY010000010.1 GCA_017399325.1 Oscillospiraceae bacterium | reverse complement strand
TGTTAATCGCATCAACACATAATGTCCTTGATATAAACAAAAAATCCGAACGCACTTCCTGTGGTGAAGCAGTTCGGATTTTTCATATATGGTGGACGATATAGGACTCGAACCTATGACCTTCCGCACGTCAAGCGGATGCTCTAGCCAGCTGAGCTAATCGTCCAAAGGCAAGGGTCATTATAACGAACAATTCTCCGTTTGTCAACCCCTTTGCCGAAAATGTTATACAGAAACCTCTTCTTCCTCGTTTTCCGCCACATCGGACAGTTCCACGGTCAGGTCTGCCTTGGCGATCAGGAAACGGCGAATGGCAAACAGACCCGCGATACAAATCACGCTGGCCAGATTGCTCCAGGGGTTATCGTGGGCAAGAATGACCTGCCGGGCGATGGCCACGATCAGCACTTCCAAGGTGTTGGCGGGGGTCATATCCAGCAGCATACGCACAAACTCCAGACCCACGACCAGCGTCAGAATATTATGTAGGTATGTATCGATGGTGGCAAAATAGCCGTCTACGGTGAACATTTTGTAGATCTCCAAAGCAAGCATACCTACCAAAACCACCAGCGTGATGATGGCGATGAGCCACTCTAAAAAGTGAAGGGCCTTATGGATCCAGTCTGTCTTTTTGTGCATAGTTTTACCTCATTTCTCTTTGGTAGGCAGCGGCAGATGTTAGCAGCGCGGCCTTTTCGTTGGAGATCTTTTCGTCCTGTACCTGCTCCAAAAGCCAGGCAAGGCATTTTCCGATCAGGGGTCCTTCGGGAAAACCCAGCGCCTGCAAGTCATTGCCGCTGACCTGCAAGTCTTTGATCCGCAGGCAGGACTCTTCTGCCAGCACTTCTTCAATCAACCTGTGTAAGGCCCCAAAGGTATCTGTTTCGCCGTCTACACCCTTGCTGCCAAAGTCTGCCTGCTGCAAAGCAAGCAAGTCCAGAACCCCATCGTGGCCGTATTTTCCCAGCCACCGACGAAGAAACCGCTTGTCGGGGGAGAGAATAGTCATATGTTGGTCGATCAGGAAAACCACGCGCTCCCGCAAGGCGGTAGGGGCTTTCAGGCGTAAAAGAATATCGTCGGCCTTTTTTGCGCTGACCTGAGCGTGGCCGTGGAAGTGGCCGCGGCCGTTTTCATCTAAAAAGAAGGTGTCCGGCTTGCCGCAATCGTGCAGCAGCGCTGCCCAGCGCAAAGCAAGGTCGTTGGGCGTGGCCTCCACCACATAGGCGGTGTGGGTGAACACATCGTAAAGGTGGTGGGGGCTATGCTGCAAAAAACCTACGCAAGGGGCAAGTTCCGGCAAAACAGCCGTCAAAATGGGCGCAAAGCCCAGCAGATCTTCCGCCTTCACCAAGGGAAGCAGTTTACATAACTCATCAAAAACCCGTTCTATCGCCAGTTTTTCCGTTGTAGGCGCCAGTATTTCCATAGCCGTCTTGGTGTCAGTCTCAACCCGCAAGCCGTACCGCACCGCAAACCGCACGCCCCGCAAGATCCGCAGGGCATCTTCGGAAAACCGTTCATAAGGGTCGCCCACAGCCCGCAAAATGCCCTTATGCAGATCGCTTTCGCCCCCAAAGGGGTCGACCAGACCGCAGTTGGGATTATAGGCCATAGCATTGACGGTAAAATCCCGCCGCGCCAGATCTTCCTCTACGGTAGAAACGAACCGCACCCAATCCGGGTGGCGGCTGTCCTGATAGCCGCCTTCGGTGCGGAAGGTGGTGATCTCGATCACCTGTCCGTCCGTAATAACGCCGATGGTGCCGTGCTTCTCACCGCTGCGCACCAGGGCAAATCCGTCAAAGAGGCGGACCATTTCCTCTGTGGTGGCATCGGTACAAAGATCATAGTCGTGAGGCTGCAGACCCAACATCGCGTCCCGCACACAGCCACCCACCGCATAGGCTTTGAAATTTGCCTGTTCCAATGTGTCCATACACATCTGAACGGTTTTCGGCAAAAACATAGTCGTCATCCTTCCAAATGCCGTCCCTGATATACAGGCAGCACGCAGTAGTCCGTTCCGATCCAAAGACCGGCGGACAGGTAAAAGATCCGATCTTCACTGACCAAACACAAAAAGCAGCAGAACAAAGCAGCCTGGCTGAAGAAAAGATATTTTTTATAGTTTTTCGTATGAATGTCCAACTCAGCCCGGTAATAGGTGGCCAAAAGCAGCAGCAGCGCTGCCACAAGGGGGAAGAAGTACAATGCGATCTGGGACGAAGAACCCCAGGTGCGATAGCGGGAGATAGTCCGCAGCAGCAGGTATACCACCACCACACAATGGAACAGGCAACTGGGTTGCTTTCCGCTCAAACGGCAGTAAGCGGCGCAAAGCAAAGCGGCTGCAGACAGAATTCCGAAAACAGGAACGGCCAGTTCCAAAACACCTGCGCCCCCTACATCCAGCGCGGCATATCCCATACCGAAAGCGGCCAATGCGCTGCCCAATGCGGCGATCAAAGAGCCGGGGAACAGTTCTTCATACTCGTAAACCCGGGGCGCGTGGCGCAGCACCACCAGATTCACCATAAAAACAAGGAACAAAAGGACAACAGAAAAAAGACCTGCCAAATGATATTCCGGCAGCAATTTGCCCTGTTCCACATTGGAAAACAGCCAATATTGTAAGAAAAACCCGCCGATCCCCATACCGATGGAGAACCAGGGATAGATATATGATCTGCGCGAATGCTCCATAAAACGTGTGCCTCCTAGAACCAGACAAAGGACAGTATAACCATTTTCCATAATTATACCAAACAATTCTTGGGATTTCCACCCCTATTTGAGAAAAATTATACTTGTTTCCCGCACCTTTTCGCGATATAATAACTTAAGTATTTTAAAAAATGCAAGGAAGGAGTTGGGAGACCTTGCGCTATGTGGTGCTGATCGTTGCGCTTGCGCTGGCTGTGGGACTGTGTTTTGCCCTTGGCGGATTTGCCGGGGCGGCTTGGGTGTGGATGCTGCCGGTGTTCTTTGTGGGCAGTTTGCTTGGAATGGCTGCGTTGCTGTTTGCTTTGCTGCTGGTGATGTGCGCCTTTGTGGATCTGGAGAAACCCCAGGAAAAAGACAATCGATTTTATCGCTTGGTCGTCAGCATCGTCACCCGGTTGGCGGTTTGGATCCTGCGTATGCGGGTACATACCGAGGGTTTGGAAAACACACCCAAAGACGGCAGATTCCTGCTGGTATGCAACCACCTGTCCCTGCTGGACCCGGTGATGCTGCTGACCTATTTCCGGAAAAGCCGGTTGGCTTTTATTTCCAAACGGGAAAACAAGTCTATGTTTCTTGTGGGCAAACTGATGCACAAAATGCTTTGCCAACTGATCAACCGGGAAAATGACAAAGAGGCCTTAAAAACCATTATCAGTTGCATTCGCATCATACAGGAGGATAAAGCCTCCGTTGCTGTGTTCCCGGAAGGGTACATTCACGGAGACAATCTGCTCCATACATTCCGCAGCGGCGTGTTTAAGATCGCCCAGAAAGCCAATGTGCCCATTGTGGTGTGCACCCTTCGCAACACCCAAAAGGTCAAGAAGAATATGCCCCATTTTAAGCCCACCGATATCCACCTGCATTTGGTCGGCGTCCTGATGCCGGAGGACTTTGAAGGCCTCACCACCGTGGACATCGGAAACCGTGTTCACGAAATGATGGCCCGGGACTTGGGACCGGACTTGGTTTTGCAGGAAACCCCTTGATTTTCGGGGGCTTTTCCGCTATAATATCTGCGTTTGAAAATAATCCCATTTTTGGAGGATAGAAATATGAAAAACAGCGAAAAGACATTGGAGATGATCGTCAATCTCTGCAAAAACCGTGGCTATGTGTACGCCGGTTCTGAGATCTACGGCGGTCTGGCCAACTCCTGGGACTACGGTCCTTTGGGCGTGGAATTTAAGAACAATGTAAAGAAGGCATGGCTGAAGAAATTCGTGCAGGAATCCGACTACAATGTGGGCCTGGACGCCGCCATTATTATGAACCCCACCACTTGGGTCACCACCGGCCACGTGGGCTCTTTCTCCGATCCTTTGGTGGATTGCAAAGGCTGCGGCGCCCGTCACCGCGCTGACAAGCTGATCGAAGAGTCCGAATCCGGCAAGGATGTGAATGTGGACGCAATGAAGCCTGCCGAAATGAATGACTTCATCACCCAGCACGAAGATGTTGTCTGCCCCAACTGCGGCAAGCATCACTTTACTTCCATCCGCAATTTCAATCTGATGTTCCAGACCAAGATCGGTGTTACCGAAGACTCTTCCTCCACCGCTTACCTGCGGCCTGAGACTGCGCAGGGCATTTTCGTTAACTTCGCCAACATTCAGCGCAC
>JAFQDY010000138.1 GCA_017399325.1 Oscillospiraceae bacterium | reverse complement strand
CCGGTCTCAGCGGTCTTGGACTCTTCGATGGTGATAACGCCTTCGGTGCCCACTTTGTCCATAGCCTCGGCGATCAATGCGCCGATGGACTCGTCACCGGAGGAAACAGTGCCGACTCTTGCAATGTCAGCAGAGCCGTTTACGGGAACGGAATGCTCCTTGATGGCGGCAACCGCGGCTTCAACAGCCTTCTCGATGCCCTTGCGCATAACCATGGGGTTAGCGCCGGCAGACAGGTTCTTCAGACCCTCGCGGGTGATGGCCTGGGCCAAAACGGTGGCGGTGGTGGTGCCGTCGCCGGCCATATCGTTGGTCTTGGTGGCGACTTCGCGGATCAACTGGGCGCCCATATTTTCAAAGGGGTCTTCCAGTTCCACTTCCTTGGCGATGGTCACGCCGTCATTGGTGACCAGGGGAGCGCCGAACTTCTTGCCCAGCACCACATTGCGGCCCTTGGGGCCGATGGTGACCTTAACGGTATCGGCCAACTGGTCGATGCCGCTTTGCAGTTTCTTACGGGCTTCTTCGCCGTATACGATCATCTTTGCCATTTTACTTGCCTCCTAAAAATCAATCGGTTACAACAGCCAGAACATCGTCCTGCTTGACAAACTTGTAATCTTCGCCGTCCAACTTGATGTCATTGCCGGCAAAGTTGCCAACGATGACCTTGTCGCCGGCTTTGATGGTCATAGTCACATCCTTGGTGCCGGGGCCAACGGACACGACCTCAAAAATGCCGGACTTTTCCTTGGTGGCGGTTGCCAGAATAATGCCGGAAGCGGTGGTCTCCTGTGCTTCGGCGGCTTTGAGCAGAATGTTGTCTGCCATGGGTTTGAGTTTCATAAAAATGCCTCCATATTGCAGTAGTATTTAGATTGCAGGGGTGCTGCATGTATCTACAGATTTTTGTTAGCACTCGTTGCTCTTGAGTGCTAACAGCAGTATCATAGCAGAGAAGCGAAGAAAAAGCAAGAGGTATTTGCGTATTTTCTATGAAAATTTTGTAAATCCTTTTACGGGATTCAAAACAACCGCCAAAATTATTCGTAGGGGGCGGCCCCTTGGACGCTCCGCAATTTTTAATTCTCAACTCTCAATTCTCAATTCCCAATGTAGGGCGCTCCGTAAAAAAGCCCCCTCGTTAGAGGGGGCCGAAAATTATTGCTGCATACGAATGACTGTCATACCGGGGGCTTCCAATGCCAGTTTGCTCACCTGATAAAGGACGCAGGCGGCATCGGCCCGGGTCAGGGGGGCGTTTGCCTGCAAAGCCACGCCGTTTTGCTCCATCACCGTCAGGCTGGCGGCCGCCCAGGTGGGAACATCTTCCCCATCGGCGGTCTGCTGCGCCGCCAAAACATCACTGCTGACTGTCAGGTCCAAGGCGTTCTGCAAGATCACAGCCACTTCCGCGCCGGTGATTCCCTCTTGGTAATCAGCAGCGGTTTCCAGATCTGTCAGCAAACCGCTGCGCTGGGCGGCGGCCAGATAAGGCTTCAGCCACTGGGGCGCATCGGCAGGCATTTGCGATTCGTCAGCGCCCTCCAAAGGAATGTCCAGCACCTTAACTACCATAGCCAGAAATTCGCCCCGGCTGACCTCTTTTTCCGGATAGAAGCAGGCGTTGCCACCTACCTGTTCGCCCACGAAAAGACCGGAGTTCCGCAGCCATTCCGCTTCAAAGCGGTCGGCGTGACCCACGGTGTCGGTGTACTGCTTGGAGTCGGTGGGCTTGAGGATCTGAACGGTTACAGTTGCCACACGGGACACATTGCCGGCAGGATCCGTGGCGGTGTAGGTGAACGAGTCGATGCCCACCTTGTTCTTCTTGGGGGTGTAGACGAATGTGCCGTCTTCTTTTACTTCCACAGAGCCCCGCTTCGGCCCGCGAATAATGGTAAATGTCAGGTCTTCACCCTCCGGGTCGGTGGCTTTCAGAACCCCGTCGTTGGGCAGGTTTTTGTAGGTTTCAATGGCCAAGTCTTCGGCAAGGGGGGCTTTGTCTTCCTTGCCCCGAATGCCGATGGTCATGGTTGCGGTCTTCTCCACCCGGTCGGCGTAGATGGGCAGATAACTGATCACTGCCTGGGCGTCTTCTTCGGTGCGCAAGGGATTAAAAGTCATACTTTTAATTTGGTCAGCGGTGAGAATATCACCGGCCCGGATCACCCGGATGCCCAGCAGGACCGTACCGCTGGATGAAGACGGCAGACCGGTGATGCAGATGCCAGCAAGGGGCTCTTCTTCGGCAGAAAATTCCTGCCCGTTAAAACAGTATACGCTGTCGCAATCCACTTCGGTGGCGGCAGCGCCAATGCCCAGACCCAGCGCCAAAGTCAGCGCAAGGATCAGGCTCAAAAAACGAATTCGCATCTTGGAAAAACCTCCTGTTTTTGTGTTCGGAGGTAGTGTTTGACAAAAGGAAGAAATTTATACATTTTGGACTTGCAATTATCTTCGGTTTGTGGTAAAAGTAACCTGAAAACGATTCCTGCAAAGGAATCCATATTAGGAGGTAAAGAAAATGTCTAACTACGCATTCCAGTGCGGTGCCGGTAAGGCCGACATCACTCCCCCTATCGGAACCATTCTCTATGGCTATGCTCCCGGCAGACCTGCAAAAGCCGTGGGCGATCCTCTGGCGACGACCGCTATCAAGGTAGTTTCCAATGAAGAAAGCGCGCTTCTTATCACCTGCGACATCGCATCCACCCACCCGGAACTGGCTGCCCATCTGCGTGTTCTGGCTGGCGAGGCTGCCGGTGTGAAACCCGAAAATGTTATCATCAATGTAACCCATACCCACTCCGCTCCCAACTGCAGTTACAGTTCTGGTTGGGGCAAGGTGGATGTGGACTTTATCAAGAACATCCTGATCCCCGGTGTGGTGAAAGCCGCAACCGACGCCGCCGCTACCTGCCGTCCCGCTTTGATGGGCATCGGCGAGACCGACAGTGATGTGGGCATCAACCGCCGGGAGCTGAAGGAAGACGGCAAGATCGGTCTGGGACAGAACCCCTGGGGCCCCCGGGATCCCAAGATGACCGTTCTGTCTTTCAAGGATATGGAAGGCAAGTGCATCGCAAACCTGATCCACTACGCCTGCCACGGCACAGCATCTGCCGCCAACCCCGAGATCACCCGTGACTGGTACGGCGTGATGGTGGATATGCTGGATTTGGAGTCCGGCGGTATCTCCGCATTCTTCCAGGGCTTTGAGGGCGACCAGGGTCCCAAGACCCCCAACGGCGGCACCACCCAGAGTTACGCCACCGCATTGCGGATCGGCGGCCGCGCCGGCCTCGATGCTGTCCGCGCCTGGAGCGGCATCAAGGAATGGCGTGAAGTGCCTGTCAAGGTGCTCCACGACACCATCACCATTCCCTACGAGCCCCTTGCACCCAAGGAAAAGGCAGAAGAAGAACTGGCAAGATTGGGCACTTTGGAGCAGATTTATGCCGAGAAGCGTTTCTTCGATGTGAATGACCATATCCACTGGACCAAAGTTTTGGCCGAGTACAATTCCGGCAAGCCTCTGAAGACCCACTTCACTTACGAGCAGAGCATTGTAACCTTAGGCCCTGTGGCCATCGTTCCTGCGCCTTGGGAAGTGTTTGCAGAGATCGGCCTGCGTATCCGCAGAGGCAGTCCCTATGCTTACACATTGAACCTGTGCAACACCCACGGCTGCTATGCCTATCTGCCCACGGTCAGCGACATCGCCCGTGGCGGCTACGAGGTCTGGCACTTCCTGCTGGCTATGCGCACCACATACCCGCTGCCCAAGAACACCGACGATTACTGGGTACAACAGAACCTGGCCATCCTGCGTAAGGGCTAATCCATACAATAATAAAAACGCGTTGCCTTCTCGGCAACGCGTTTTTTGTTATTTGAATGAAGCGGTAAAACCGTCAGCGGGGGACATGGTGAAGTCCCAAGAACTGCCGCCCACCATACGCAGGGTGATGCTGCGGCTTTCCGGCAGAACGGACAGGTCGCCCCGGGGTTTGTCTGCTGTGAAACGCAGGCCGTCGGGGGTTTCCTCCACCGTAAATTCGGTGGTGGCAAACGCGCCCTTTTGGTAGTCAAGGGTCACGCCGTCATCTTCGTAGAGGGTGTAAGTTCCTTTTGCGCCGGGGTAGTACAGAAGCTCCAGGTGGTCGTATTTTTCGCCGTGCGCCATCCACTGCCGCTTGTCCTGCAAAGGAAGGATGCTGCCTTCCTTTACGAACAGGGGCAATTTCATCAGGTCGGTGGTGTCTGCGGTGACGACCTGACCGCCTTCCAAAACTTTACCTGTGAAGAAATCGTACCAGCGGAAACCTTCAGGCAGATAGACTTTCCGCTTGCCGGAGTTGTCATAGACCGGGGCAACCAGCAAAGCCTCACCGAACATATATTGGTAGGGGAATTGGTTTTGGTTGCAAAGTTCGTCCTGCGGAAATTCCACCAACATAGGCCGGGTGAAGGGCAGACCGGTTTCGTAGGCTTCGTGGGCCAAAGAGTAGATGTAAGGAATCAGCCGATACCGCAGATTCAGAATGTTGGTGATGACTGCCTGCTTGTCCAAATTTTGCTGGGTCAGTTGCAGAAGATGCTCGACAGAGGATTCGGGAGAAACCGTTCGGTTGTCAGCCCCAATGGCCATCATTTCGGTGAGAATGTCCTTGCGCTGTTTCACCGGATGCCAAGGCTTGGAGTTGTGGGAACGGACAACGGGCGTGAAGCACAGGAACTGAATGCTTCTTACCGCCAAATCGGTCTCCCGGGCCACGCTGGCATCGTTTGTGATGTAGGATACGCCCTTGAGCGCGCCGTGGTTATTGGTGATGCCCTTGATCTGGAACTTCAGCTCCTCCCAGCCCACCGTTTCGTGGTCGCCGGTCCAGCGGAAGGGTGTCCGTCTGCCGCCGATGCGCTGATCGTAGGGGGCAGGCTGGGTGGCTTTCGTCCAGCAGCAGTTCTGCCACAGTTCGTAGTTGCCCAAAAAAGTGCAGCGCTTGTTGTCCATAATGTCCTGCAGGCCCTTGTAGATCCTTGCGTCGGTGATGTCGGTCTGCCGGGTGTCCTGCCAAGTGCCGATAACGCCCATTTGGGCATTTTCTTTCATTTTCTGCCACCAAAGGTCGGCGTCATACTCCTGCTGCACCCAGCCTTCGTTGCAGCGGTGGTCGTATTTGGGAATGGAGTGGTGAATGAGCATCACTTCCACATTCTGCTCTTTGAGTTCGGCAAGCATTTGGGGAACGCTTAGGGGCGTTTGGAAGTTTTTGTCCCAGTCGATGCCGTCGCCCCAGGCGGCACCCTTGCCGTTCACTACGCCGTCACCCCAATCCAAGTCGATGATGAAGGTGTCAAGGGGGATATTCCGCTTGCGGAACTCCTCCACAGTACGCATAACGGTGGTCTGGGTGCCTTTTTCGCCCAAAAACTGGGTCTGATAAAAGCCGTAACCCTTCTTGGTGAGCATCGGTTCCGGGCCTACAAGGGTGTTGAATTTGGCATAGCCCTCTTTGTAGGTCGGGCCGTAAATGAAGTACAGATCGTAGATCTCCCCATCTTCCAGGAAGATGTCATAAAGGCCGGTGTCGCGGTTGTAGAACCACTTGCTGACCCGGTCGCAACGGGAGGGCTCAAAGAAGAACGAGGCGCTGTCGAACACAATGCAGCCGCCTTGGAACATACCGTAACGATCTTCGCCGGAGGGGTAAAGGGAGTTGCCGTCCAAGTCCTTGACCAGAATTTTGGTCATATGGTCGTGGGCGGTTTTGCGGACGTAAATGGCGATCTCGCCGGTCAAAACGGTGTAAAAAGCGCCCTCCTCCTGCAGAGTGTAGGGAACTTCCGCCCAGTCCTCGGTGTGACCTACTGCAAAGGGAATGTCGTAAATTTCGGGGATCTCTTCCGTATGTAACTTGGGCATTCTCAGCCGGAACACGGAGGGGGTGAATAGATCCAGTCGCTCGCCGTTTCCAAGGCGGATCTTGGTGCAGTAACTCATAGCGTTTCCTCTTGTTTACTTCATTTTCTCAAAGGTTTCCAGCCACAGACGCTTGATGATCTCGTGGCCGCAGACTGTGGGATGTACGCCGTCATAGGCCCAGTATTCTGCCGGGGCTCTTTCCAGCGCTGCGTCGAAGGCCGGTTGCAATTCGATCAGGGGCAGGTTGTATTTTTCGGCCATCTTTTTGGTAACTGCCGCCTTTTCGGCCACGTCCACCCGGAACCGCTCCAGACGGTCGGGGATCTCTTCGGTGTTGCAGGTATTGTAGCCTTCCAGCACGAAGGGGGCGATGAGCATCAGTTTGATATCCGGCAGAGCCTCCAGAATCTCATCCAGCATCATTTCATAGAGTTTCTCGAATTTGGCGGTGGCGATGCCGTTTTTGTAGGCGATCTCGTGCCAGGTGTCATTGACACCGATCAAAATGCTGGCGTAATCCGGTGTCCAGTTGAGGAAGCCGGCCTTGATCCGGGCGTAAAGATCTACGATCCGGTTGCCGCCGATGCCGTGGTTCATAAATTCATACGCACCGGGGCAGCGATATCCCAGGTCGGCCCTTATCAGATTGGCGTAGCCCTCACCCAGGTTGTACAGGTCGTTG
Source organism: Oscillospiraceae bacterium (assembly GCA_017399325.1). GTDB lineage: Bacteria > Bacillota > Clostridia > Oscillospirales > Oscillospiraceae > Faecousia. Next base: position 20,769 of record JAFQDY010000138.1, on the reverse strand, counting down.
CGGTTTCTGCCGCAATCGGTAATGGAGTCGCCCCAAAATACGATTCTTTTCATCATTTCACCTCATTAAATGGTTGTGTTTGTCAGATAATTCTCCGCAAAATGGGCGGCAACTGCGCCGTCGGCAGCGGCGGTGATGACCTGTCGCAGCGCCTTGGTACGCACATCGCCCACGGCAAATACACCGGGGATGTTGGTGCAGGTGGTCTCGTCGGCGACGATATAGCCGTTTTCGTCCAGGTCTACCTGCCCCCGGAACAGTTCCGTGGCCGGGTTTTGGCCCACGCTGATGAACAGACCGTCCAGTTCCAATGTGCTGATTTCACCGGTATTCACATCGGTAAGTTTCACGCCGGAGATCCGGTCTTCACCCAAAAGGGCCTTGACGGTTGTATTGTAGCGAATTTCCACATTGGGGGTGTTTTCCAGTTGGGTCCGGTAGAGTTTCGTGGCCCGCAAAGTGTCCCTGCGGTGAATGAGGATTACCTTTTGGCAGATCCGGGACAGGTACAGCGCGTCTCCTGCGGCTGTGTTGCCGCCACCTACCACACCGACCACCTTGTTGCGGAAGAACATACCGTCGCAGGTGGCGCAGTAGCCAACGCCGCGGCCCACAAAGTCCGCTTCCTTGGCAACGACCAAAGGCCTGTGGTCTGCGCCGGTGGCGAGGATCACGGTCTTGCCATAGAATGTGCCAGCGCTGGTTTCCACCCGCTTGGGTGTGGTTTGCAGGTCTGCGGAAATCACAAGGGCGCTCTTGGTTTTTGCGCCGAAGCGCTCTGCACCGGCGCGCATTTTCGCGCCAAGTTCATAGCCGGCGATGCCCTCGTCAAAGCCGGGGTAGTTGTCGATCTGATCGGTCAGATTCATCTGTCCGCCGGCGGCCATTTTTTCCAAAACCACCGCGTTAAGACCGGCCCGTGTGGCATACAAAGCGGCAGAGTAACCGCCGGGACCGCCGCCGATGATAATGACATCATAAATGTGTTCCATAGTGTCCTCCCAAGTGTGGTTTGCAGTTACAGAAGTTGCTGGTCGTTGATATACAGGGTGAAGCGCAGGCCCAGTTTTTCTGCGGCGTTCCGGCAGAGGATCATACGCTGCAAGAAGATCTCAAAGTATTCCATCACAGAGCCGAATGCGGTGTCAACGGTCAGTTTCAGTTCCACAACGGTCTTGTCCTCGTTGATCTTCAGGGTGGATCTTTGCACGGAGTAGTTGACCCGGTCGTGGATGTCGAAGGTGGCGTGGTTTTTGTTCCGGACGCGACTGCGGCGCACATCGGACTTGTCCGCAAGGATCATTGCGGCAGCCACCGCATTGACCGGCACGCCGTTTCCCTCGTCGTGGTTGCCGATGGCGGTAACGATGGTGGCCATTTCTGCCGGGTCACAGCCCATATCGTTCAGAATGCTCCAGGCCATAACTGCGCCGGACTGGGAGTGGTCTTCCCGGTTGACAAGATTGCCGATGTCGTGGAGATAGCCGGCAATTTTTGCCACTTCCGCCGTGCGGTCGTCATAACCAAGGGTCTTCAGAATATAGCCTGCGGTTTCTGCCACGCGCATCACGTGAGTAAAACTGTGTTCCGTATAGCCCAATGCGCCCAAAGATTCGTCGGCGCGGATAATATAGGTTTTGATGGCTTCGCTTTTGGTGATTTCCTTGTATGTCAGCATCGTTGCGCCTCCTTTTTCCTTATTATAGCAATGAAAGCGGCAGAAAGGAAGAAGGAAATGTAGAATTTTTCTTTGCGGTCTTTGCGCCGCAGAAGATATCGCTTTTCCGCATACCCCCATTTTGCCCAAGTATGACGAAAACCAGCCGTCTCCACAAGGAAGGCGGCTGGCTTTTTCTGTTCGTGAACAATGGGTCATAGCGGGAATGTTAATCTTTTGCGGCGGTGTTGCGGGCCACCATATTCTGACGGCGTTCTTCTTGGGTCTTATGCTGAATATCGCCGGCGGCGGTCAGGGCCATCTTGGTCATAATGGGGCCCACCAGTTCATAGATCAGCACCGCAAACAACACGATGTTGCGGACAAGAGCGCCCTCTGCGCCAAATTCTGCGGCCACGGTCACGCTCATTCCCAGGGCAACACCGGCTTGAGGCAGCAGGGTGATGCCCAGATATTTCTGGATACTTTCCTGGCACTTCATAAACTTTGCGCTGACAGATGCGCCGAAGATCTTGCCTGCGGAACGGGACAGAATATAAGCCACGCCGATGCCCACCACGGCAAAGTCAGCAAACACCCGCAGGTCCAGTTCTGCGCCGGAGATCACGAAAAACAGCACATAAATCGGGCCGGTCCAGCGCTCGGTCTTTTCCATAATGCCGTCGGAAAAATCGCACAGATTGCAGAAGATCGTGCCACACATCATACACACAAGCAGAGAAGAAAAGCCGATCTTCACGCCGCCGTCCAAAATGAAATGCATCTTGGAGAAACCGGCGCTGATCACAACAAAAGTAATAGCCAGCGCCAAACGCTTGGAGCGGGAGTTGAAGAATGTCTCCACTTTGCTGAAGACCCAACCCAAAATAGCGCCCAGCCCCAAAGACAACACGATCTCAATGAGGGGATTGACCAAAATGGAAATAGTGTTGATCTCGCCGCTGATCAAGGCTTTTGCCACGCCGTTGGACACGGCAAAGACGATCAGACCCACCGCATCGTCCAATGCCACGATGGGCAGCAGTATGTCCGTCAGGGGGCCTTTGGCCTTGTACTGATTGACGACCATCATCGTGGCGGCCGGGGCAGTTGCCGTGGCGATCGCGCCCAAAAGCAGACAGGTGGAAATGGGCAACTTATCGCCCAGAATCAGATGCAGACCCAACAGCACCGCATCCACCAGCAGACAGGCGGCCAACGCCTGTACGATAGCAATAACAGTAGCCTGCCGGCCGATGCGCTTGAGAGAGGACAGACGGAATTCGTTGCCGATGGAAAATGCGATAAAGCCCAGCGCCACATCGGAGATCAGACTCATATCTTCCACGAATTCGAAAGAGTGCAGACCCAACCCCGGAATGCCGAGCCGGCCCAGCACCAGCGGGCCTACCAGCACGCCTGCAATCAGATAGCAGGTAACGTCGGGCAGGTTGAATTTCACAAACAATCGGGTCAGGAACAGACCCGCAAACATTGCTATGCCAATGGCAAGCAGGATCTCCATAAAAACAAGGACCTCTTTTCAAATCATAAAATACACACCTATTATAGTCCTCTGCGCGGAATATGCAAGACTGGAATTGCACAAATTTCGGCTATTTTTCCCCAGCGGTATTGGTAAATATGGCATTTTAAGAAACTTTTTGCCGCGACATAACAGAAAACGCAGCCGCCTCCATCGTGGAGACGGCTACGTTTATTAATTTACAATCTTAATATCTTTGGTTAAGTTAGATGTCGTTCCGTATAACAATTGCATATTCTCAACAATTGTTAACAGTTTATCAACACCAATGGATGGAGGGTTATTGTATAACTCTATCAAGTAATCTGTTGCAACGCCCAAAAAGGGATTTTCGGATCTCTTCTTCATTTCATTTTCCATGCTTTTTAAAGCGTTTTCAGACGAGATTCTAACCATATGGCCGAGGTTTGCATACTCCGTCTTTCCTCTGGTTGCGTTCTCAAGGTTAGCAATCGATTTTTCGACAATTAAGTTTACTGTGTCTAATCGCGTTATGCTATTAAGGTGTAGTTTCAAAAAACCATAAAAATATCCAATGCTAAGAGAAATGGCTTTTGTGTCGTCGACATCTTCAAAGTTTTTTGCTTTTCCAATAACATCGACGGCTGTAAGTGTGGCTTGCATAGCAATATCATCTACGGAAACTTTCTTTTTGCTGCTGAATAATCCCATATGTTATACCTCGCCTTTTAAATTTTTATTTTAATGCTGGTAGAATATTACACCAACACTATTTCGTCATTAAGAATATCGTTTGTGTGATGGATAACAAAACCAGAAAGGTGTACAAAGATCGTCATATGACCAAAGAGGCATTTTTCTTTGCCGCAACTTTCAAGAAACGAATCTGCTAAATTACGAATGCCTCGCTCCGACCCAATATCTCTGCAAATTTCTTCGGACATTTCATCAAAAACGGTGTACATAGACCAAAATAAACGTTTAACCTCGTCCTTTTTGTCCGAAGGAACATTATCCATCAAATCAATCAAACCATAAATTGTGGCATTTATAATTCTGTTAATGTCAGTGGTAGTGTATCGTTGAGACAGTATTTTTTTTGAGAGAAAAAGCAAGTACTCCAAATATAACAAATAATGAGTAAATGTCATTTCTACTCCGAGTTCTTCGAACAGTCCGGGGCTATTTTGGGCAGATATTAGAAGCACCTTACTAAGGACTCTTTCGCCAAATAGTTCTTTACTAATTTCTTTTTTCTTTTTCCTAAAGAGATTTCCAAAGGTCATTATGCCGCACCACCTCATCAGTTTATTGGAGCAATAATATTTTACAACAATAAAGCGCCAATGTAAAGTAGCCGTTTCTAACAATGCAATGACTATATGTTGCCCTCTGTTTTCTCGATTATCTTACACTTTAGTGAAAGGGGTGTAATAGCTCTGGTATTTAGGCTTCTATGTTAATGGCGCAACACTTGCCGGCGGGATATGCCTCCCTCGCCTAGAGGGAGGGGGACCGCGTCAGCGGTGGAGGGATATATCCCCCAGTCTGCTTCGCAGACAGCCCCCTTTAGGCAAGGGGGCCTAGGGGAGCGGAGTGTAGGGTTCGCCCGCCTGCGCGACATTACACCGGGGCAACGGACGACCACTGGTCGCCCCTACAAAGGCATAAAATATCAGCCGCCGGCCATCAGGCCGGCGGCTGCTTTGCTATATCTTTTACCCGCTGATTCGCTTTTTATATTGTTCGCTTTTTCCCTCAAAACGCTCCATCAAATATCGGTAATGCTCGTTCTTCTCCGCGCCCTGCAAGCATTCCAAAATCAGCAGTTCCCTGCCAACCTCAAAAGAGGGCAAGGCGTTGGCTAATTTTCTGGCTTCTTCTACTTGCCCGATTCTTGCATATACCCGCACCAGCAGCGCATTTGCGCCGCATTGCATACCGATGTGGTTGGAACAATTGATTTTATTGCATAAAGAGATGATTTCTTTTGCAACAGACATATCTTGGCTCTTTTTGAATCGGGAATAAAAGAGAACATTCGCTTTCCCGTGAAGCAAAAATGCATCGTTGGGATGCTTTTGCAACATCTTGTCGTACGCTTCTAAAACATTTGCAACTTCTCCACGGTGGCGCATCTCACGCATACTCTCAAAAAAGGCTTCCCTTTCGCTGACCTCAAGCTCCCGACCCCGTCCCATTAGTTCGTCTAAAGTTACATCAAAGAAATCTGCAATCATAGGAAGCATAGTGATGTCGGGATAGGTAGCACCATTTTCCCAACGGCTCACAGCTTGAGCCGATACACCCATTTCATATCCGAGTTGCTCTTGCGTGATTCCGTTTGCTATGCGTAAACTCCTAATGTTTTCCCCCAGACAAATAAGCATAACTGTTCCTCCGTTATCTTTCGTAAGTATCTGCTGCAGCATAATCATTATATCATATATGCAAGAATATTACATAACTTGATGGTTGTAAAAATCCAACTATGCCGCCCCCTATATGGCCGCCCGTCCGAATCATGGTTTTTGACTACAATAGAAGTAGAGTTTTTCGGCTTCTATGGCGTGGCGTAACGCTTGCCGGCGGGATATGCCTCCCTCGCCTAGAGGGAGGGGGACCGCGCAAGCGGTGGAGGGATATATCCCCCAGTCAAAACCTGCGGTTTTGCCAGCCCCCTTTAGGCAAGGGGGCCATTATCCGTTGCAATTCGTCTGTCTTCGTGGTATAATACGGGGCGAAAGCGAGGATTTTGTATGATAAAAATACTATTCGTCTGCCACGGGAATATTTGCCGCAGTCCTATGGCGGAGTTTGTTTTGAAAGATATGGCGGCCAAGGCGGGGGTGTCCCACAAATTCCACATTGAATCGGCGGCGGCAAGCCGGGAGGAGTTGGGAAATCCCGTGTATCCCCCGGCAAGACGGGAGATGGCCAGCCACGGCATTTCCTGCGACGGAAAAACCGCCCGTCAGATTACACAGGAGGACTTGGAAAATTTTGACTACATTTATTATATGGACAGCAACAATCGCCACAGACTGGTGCGGATGTTCCCGGATTTTGACGGCTTTCGACCCTTTTTGAACCGGGATGTGGCTGACCCCTATTATTGCGGCAATTTCGGTCAGACCTGGGCCGATGTTTGCGAAGGTTGCGAGAGAATTCTGAAGGAGTTAGGCTGATGGACAAGGCATATTTGGAAGAAAAACTGGCAGAACTGCCCCTGTATTTTTACGGCTACATCGACCCGAAAACATTGGAATTTTCCGGCAGGATCCGCTATATTTGCTCTACTGAATGTCCTATGTACGGCAAGACATGGGCCTGCCCGCCGGGTGTGGGGGAAGTGGATCGGTGTAAAGAGATCTGCACAGGCTACGATAATTGCCTGATGATCGGTACCATCGCCGAGGTGCGGGATATTGCGGACATTGACGAGACCCTGTCCACCCGACCTGCCCACGAAGAAATTACCAACACGGTGCGGGAATTTTTCCGGGAGCAGGGGGTGGAGCCCTATGTGCTGTCCACCGAGGCCTGCGCCATTTGCGAAAATTGCGCCTATTTAGAGGGGAAACCCTGCCGCCATCCCGACAGGATGCACCCTTGCGTGGAAAGCCACGGCATTAACCTGATCCCCACACTGGAAGAGAACGGATTGGAATTTCAGTACGGCGAGAATGTGGTGACTTGGTATTCTCTGCTATTCTTTAATTAAAAGAGAAACCGCCCCGTAACGACCGTTTCGGGGCGGTTTTTTTGCGGACGAGCAATGCTCGCCCCTACAAATTTAATGATACCTTTTAATTGCCTTGTAGGGGCGACCATCGGTCGCCCGCGGGGCGTCGAAGGCGCCGCCCCCTACAATTCTTACGAGACCTACCATATGCATTGTAGGGACCGGCCTCCCGGACGGTCCGTATCAAACGGGCTATTGAGGACACCAGTCCCTACATAAAACTGCCCCCTTTTAGGCAAGAGGGCAGTTTATTTTAACTTACCTGGTTTTCGAAGGAGTTCACATCGCCCACTTCGCCTACATCGAAGTACACATCCAGAATACTCCGTGCAACGGATGCAACAGAGCCGCCGTGGCCGGCCTTTTCTACATAGACCGCGATGGCGATCTGGGGGTCTTCCAAGGGGGCGTAGCACACGAACGCGCCGTTGTCAGAAGTGCCGTCGATACCGGTTTCCGCAGTGCCGGTCTTACCGGCGACTTTGATGGGATAACCCATAAAGGTGGTGTCTGCCGTACCGGCAACGGTGCTGGTAACCAGATACATACCGTGGGAGTAGGTGTTGTAGGTCTCTTCGGAGATGTCCATATGGCTGACCAGTTGGCTCTTGCTCTCCAAAAGCAATTCCCGGTAGTCCGAGGACACCACCCGGTTCATAAAGGTGGCCTTGTAGCGGTCGCCCTTATTGGCCAAAGTGGCGGTGTACACGCAAAGTTGCATGGGGGTAAAGCGGTTTTCCGACTGACCGATGGCGGCCAGCACCTGGTCACCTGTGTACCACTGGGCGTTGTCGCCGGTGTAGAGTTCCGCTTTTGTTTCCGCATTGGCACGGTGGCCGATATATTCGGGCAGTTCCACGCCGGTCTCTTCACCCAAGCCGAAGCCCTTGGCGGTTTCGTCCATAGCCTTCAGGGAAATTCGGCTGCCCAAGTCGTAGAAGAAGTAGTTACAGGACATCTGCAGGGCCTGGGCCGCATTGACTGCGCCGTGGGTATCGCCGTATTCGGAGTACTGCAGACAGAAAACGGTCATATTACCGATCTCGAATTTACCTTTATCCCGAATGATGGTGCTGCTGTCGATCATATTGGATTCCATGGCCGCCACCACCATACTCATCTTATAGGTAGAACCGGGTGGATAGGTGGCCAGCAGCGCCCGGTTAAACAGGGGGTCATAGTCCTGCTCCAGCAATTCATCGTAATCTTCAAAGAATGTTCTCAGGTCGTAGGTGGGGTAACTGCCGCAGGCAAGGACTTGTCCGGTCTTCACATCGATGGCCGCAAAAGCGCCGCCTTCGGCGTCATGGCCGTCTTTTTCCTTGCCGTTTTCGTCCGGCTGCTGGGCCCGCAGGTCTTCAATGACTTGTGCCAAGCGGTCTTCGCCGGCCATTTGCAGGTTCAGGTCGATGGAAACTTCCACATTGGAGCCGGCTTTCGGTTCCTGGGTATAGACAGAGGACACCAGAGTGCCGTCTGCCGTAACGGTGTCCCGACGCCAGCCGTCCACACCGTGGAGGTATTCTTCATAGACGGCTTCCAGGCCGTCCTGACCCACTTCTGCGTCCATTTCATAGCCGGGGATCGTCTTGTAGTATTCCCATTGTTCTGCGCTCATAGGGCCCACATAACCCAAAATATGGGCGGCATAGGGCGCGGCGCATTCCCGAACGGTAGAGGCCTCGACCTTCATACCGGGGATATTCAATTCTACGATGGCGGACAGATCCTCATCGCTGGCGTCTACCATAAACACATAGGTGGCCAGTTCCTTGACCGCCTTACGGAGCGTCATTTCGTAGAGAAGGCCGATGACTTTCCGGGCCTCGTCGTCGGTCCATTCGGCGGGAATGTCATAGATGTCCCGGAGTTTATCCACCAAAAGAGGCGCGGTGATGTCCGAATCCAAGCCGCCAAGGTAACTTAACACTTCCTGGAAATAACCCTGCCATGTGGCATTGTACTGGTCCAAAGTGTAAGTGAACGGGCGCTCCTGAGAGATGGGGAAATGCTCGGTGTAGGTGATGCCGGCTTCTTCGCAGCGCTTGACCAGCCGCAGCAGGTTCTGGTTGGTGCCGCTGGTGTTGAGCAGCACATAGTGGTTGATGATCAGGTCATAACTGGCCCGGTTGCCTACCATCAGGTTGCCGTTTCTGTCCAGAATGTCGCCACGGGCCGCCTTCACACGGGTGAGGGTGGAGAATGTGTTCTGATTGTTGGTCTTGCCGCCGGTTCTGATGATCTGCAGGTCATAAAGCCGCAGCGTAAAAATGCCCAGCAGAACCACAAGAGCGATGATCGAAATTGTGATACGGTGCTTTTTTATGCCTTCCATGATTGCCCTCCAATGGCACAGATGGACTTAAACAGGGGATAGAAAACCGGCGTGATCAGCAGTGACAGAACGGCGGTGATCAAAAAGCCGTGGAATCTGGCAAACAGCGTCAGACCCAAAAACAGGCCGAAGAAAAAGTTTACCAGCACATACACCAGCATTGCTCCGCCAACGCACAGCATAGCCGCAGGAAAACTGGCCTGCAAAAACACCTGCCGCAGCACGCAAACGCCGATGCTCAAAAAGGTGATGGCCACCATAGAGTAAGGCCCGGGCGCAGTACCGGAAAACAGGTACAGAAGGCTGGCGATCAGCGCAAAGATGCAACTGTTTTGCGCCCCTTCCAGGATACAGATCAGAAAAATCGCGCAGGGCACCAGTTCTGTGGTGGCCCCAAAAATGCGCACCCGGCACAGAAGCACATCCTGCACCACCGAAATAATGACCAGACACAGGGCGTAAAGACCCCATTTCAGCACATTTTTCCGTTGCAAGGGGGTGAGGATCAGGTGGCTGAGCAGGGTATTCCGGGATTTATCCGGACGAAAATCATACTTCTTTGCCATAGCGATCACCCGGCGTTATATTCGGTGACGATGAACACCTGTTCCAAACTGCGCACATCGGCGGCAGGCTCAACAAGGGCGTATTTGGCAACGCCGGTGTCGTCAAAGCCTGCGTCCACCACCTGACCCAAGATCAGATTTCGGGGGTAGACGGTAGAACCGGTGGTAACCACTTGGTCCCGGTTGCGGATAACCGCGGAAGAGGGCAGGTAGTTCATACGCAAAAGGCCGCTCAAGCCCGAGGCGTAACCGCCCTGCACCATACCGCTGTGGCCGGATGCGGCGATGGTGGCGCTGATCTCCAATGAGGAGTCCAGCACGGATTTGACCACTGCGTAATTCACGCCCACTTCGCTGACCAGGCCCACCAGTTCGCCGTATGCGGTGATGGCGCACATACCGGCTTCAATGCCCACATTGGTGCCCCGGTTGATGGTGAAGGTGTTGCTCCAATCCACGGAACTGGTGGCGATGATATAGGCGTCAACCAGTTTGTAGTCTTCGTTTGTTTCCACAAGGTTCAAAGTTGCCCGCAGGCGTTCGTTTTCCTGCTTGATGGCGTAGGCATCTCTTGCCTGGTCTTCGATGGCGGCCAGTTGGGCTTTGAGTTCTTTGTTTTCCTCCAACAATGCCTCATACTTAAAAATATAGTTATACAGTTGCTGAGAGCCTTCAGCCAGTTTGCTGACACCGGCCCGGGCAGGGGCTAAAATACCCTGCACCACCGTCTGGGGAAATTTCGATCCGGTCAGCGAACTGATGACCGCAAGGGCGATGGCCAAGACCAGCGCAACCACCATGACGATCCGCATACGGGTTGTAAAAAAGTGTCTCATAGGTTTTCCTCCATCCATTCCGGGGCGATCCGGCGTAAGATCTGTCCCAGCCTGCACACCGGCAGACCCACAACATTATAATAATCGCCGGAAATTTTCTCTGCAAACAGGGCGGCGCCCCCCTGGATTCCGTACGCGCCGGCTTTGTCCATCGGTTCGCCGGTGCGAATATAGGCATAAATTTCTTCATCGGTCAATTCCCGAAAGTAAATATCCGTCACTTCGGTGCAAACGCAGATCTGCTCACCTTGCAGGACGCACAGGCCGGTCATCACCTGATGGGACTTGCCGGAAAGCAAGCGGAGCATCCGGTAAGCGTCTGACGCGTCTGCAGGTTTGCCCAGAACTTCACCTTCGCACACCACGATGGTATCGGCAGCGATCACCACATCGTCGGATTCCCGGATGATGGCTTCGGCTTTCCGTTTGGCAATGCGGGCCACTTCGTCATATGGGGATTTTGCAGAGTCCATAGACTCGTCAATGTCCGCTACCCGGATCCGGAACGGCAGGCGCAGAAGACCCAACAGTTCTTTCCGTCGGGGAGATTGAGATGCGAGAATCAGTTGCATAACGGTTTCCTTAAAAAGTAAGTTTATTCCACACCCCGTAAGTACAGACCCCGTGTGCAGGCGCCCGGGTCAAAGGGTATGGGGTTGCGGCAGGCGGTGAGGATCCGGTCCACCTCGCCGGGGTTTTCTGTGGTAAACAGCAGACGGGTTGCCCACAGACCCAGACGGGACAGGTCTTCCTGCCGGTCCAGCCAGTAGAGTTTCTTGCCGTTGAGCAGTACGCTCCGGCAGGTATTTCCGTCTTTCATCACCGGGAATTCCGCGCCGGTCTTGTCAGTTAATTTGGTGGCGCCGGTCCGGCAGGTGCATTGACCGGTCCTGCCTTGGATCAGGCAGTTTTCTGTGATCATCAGCGGCAGCCGTCCGTAGGCCAGCAATTCGCAGGGAACGGCTTTGCTCACGTCCCGGATCTGGGGCAGAGTCATTTCAAAACTCAAGCAGGCAGACCGCAACTGCAAATCTCTTGCGCAGTTGACCGAACCGGAATTGTACAGATTCAGCCCGAAGTCGCCCCTTGCCTTAAGACCGCATTCCCGGGCAGGTAAAATCAGGCCTACATTGCCCACAAGGACTTCCCGTACGCCCAATGCCTTCACATTCAGCATATCCTGCCGCAGTTGGGGCATATCCCGGTCGGTGGCGACTCTGGGTAGAACCGCGCACACATTCACCTGGGTCACAAGGGCTTGGGTAAATGCGGCGTCTTCGCACAGAATGTGCAGGGGTACATACAGAACCGCCGGCTTGAAATCCAGCAGTTTTTTGGTGATCTGTTCCCGGGTGGTTACCTGGACGGTAAAGTCCGGACGGGCCCGCAAACCGCTGTAGTGCGGTGTTTTGTCAGCGCGACCCAGCACAGGGGTTTCCCGTCTTGCCCGCAGAACGGTCAGTTTGTTCAAAGCGTCCCGCCGCAATGCGTTGATGGCCGCGGCAGATAAAGTCAGACCCGGTGTGATGTCCGATTGGACCCGGACGCAGCGGTAAGGTGTACCGCCGGTTTTGGAAAGCCTTGCTTCCAGATCGTCGTGGGTCAATACTGTGGTGCGGGCAACTTCTGCCGCAGGACCTGTGACTGTGCAGATATGTCCGTCGCCGTCCAAGACCCGCAAAAGGGTCTGCTCCGGGTGGATAATGGCTTGGAATTCGATGTTCACCAGGGGGTTTTCCGCAGTTTCGTAACTTTGGCGCATCTGCTTGCACCAGCGCTCATTGGCGGTGTCGTCCTCCCGGATGCCGAACATATGAGAGCCGGTCTTGCCGGTATAATAGTCGGTAAAACCCTGGCGGTTGAAGGCGGTCTCCAGTTGGGCCATCATTTCGGGGGTAACGCGTCCCGTGTCAATGGCGTGGCGGTAGACCTGGGTCACGGCGGCCACATATTCCGCCCGTTTCATACGGCCTTCCAATTTTAAAGAGGCAACGCCGATGTTTTCCATATCTTTTACAAACTGCACGGTGCAGTTGTCTTTCAGGCTTAAGGGGTATTTATTCTCCCAGCGTCCGTAGCCGTAACTTTGCCGGCAGGGCTGGGCGCAGCGACCCCGGTTGCCGGACCGGCCGCCGATAGCCGCCGACAGATAGCATTGGCCGGAATAGCACATACAAAGGGCGCCGTGGCCGAATACTTCAATTTCAATGGGGGAGTTCTGGCAGATGTAGCGAATTTCTTCCCGGGACAGTTCCCGGCTCAAAACCACCCGGGACATACCCAATCCTGCGCAGAACTGGACACCGGCCAAAGAATGGACGGTCATTTGGGTAGAACCGTGGAGGGAAATGTTGGGGGCGATCTGTCTGCAAAGGGAAATGATTCCCAGATCCTGCACGATAAAGGCATCCACACCGGCGGTGGCGGCATGGCGGATCAGCGCCGTGGCTTCCGGGGTCTCCTTATCGGAAACCAAAGTGTTCAATGTCAGATGAACAGCCACACCGCGAATATGACAGTATTTCACCGCCTCAATTAAGGTTTGGGGGGTGAAGTTCTTTGCGCTTTGCCGGGCGTTAAAAGGGCCGCAGCCCAGATACACCGCGTTGGCGCCGTTTTGTACCGCTGCCCGCAGGGCCTCCATTGACCCGGCAGGTGCCAAAAGTTCCAACATAATTTTCTCTCTCCAAATGGTATATTGCCTTTAGTATACCATAATTAAAATATAACTTCTACCCCATAGACAAAAAATTCACAAAAAATCAAAAACAGAAAAGAAAAAATGGCCGCTGCATAAGAAATTTTACAATGTTCAAAATAAGTTCAAAACATTCCCCTTGACATTTTTAGCACTCTCTGCTATAGTGTGCTTAGCACTCAAACACAAAGAGTGCTAATTCACGAAAGAGGAGGACGTTCATGGAACTGACCGAACGAAAAAAGAAGGTGCTGCGCAGCGTGGTGGACCTGTATATCCGCACTGCCGAACCTGTTGGTTCAAAGGCGATCACCGAATTGCCGGATATGAAATATTCCTCCGCGACCATTCGCAACGAGATGGCGGAACTGACCACCATGGGTTATCTGGAACAACCCCACACCAGCGCCGGCCGTGTACCCGCTGCCGCAGGCTACCGGCTGTATGTGGACGAACTGATGGCAGATTACCGGCTGTCCCTTGACGAGACCCAATCCATCAACATAGCCATCGAAGAGAAGATGCAGCGTGTGGATAAAATGCTGGAAAAGGTTGCAAAATTGGTAAGTCAGGCCACAGACCTGCCTGCCATTTCCGCAGCTTCCCGCCACGGCAGTACAACGGTACGCCGGTTTGAACTGATCGCTGCGGATGTATCCAGCGTGATCCTGGTCATTATGCTCTCCGATGAGCAGGTGGCAAACAAGGTCATCAAGTTGCCTGTGCAGACCTTGCAGAGCGACTTGCAGGTGTTAAGCGCCGTACTCAACGCAACTATGACCGGCTTGACTCCCGACGATTTCACCGCAGACCTTTTGGAGCGGGTGATGAATGCCGCCGGCGCGGCAGGCGCATTGGTGCCTGTAATTATGGAATTTACCGCCGAAGTCCTGCGGGGACACGGCAGCACCAATATGGCGGTAGCCGGACAGATGCGGCTTTTGGGTCAGCCGGAATACCGGGATGTGGATAAGGCGCAGAAAATTATGTCCACACTGGACGAGGAGGCCCTTTCCAATCTGCCTGCCATTATGCAGAATCAGAACGGCACTAAGGTTTTGGTCGGCCCGGAAAATGTAGCCCAGGAACTGAAAGACACCTCGGTGGTTATGACAAAGTTTGACATCGGCGACGGTATGCAGGGTATGATCGGCGTGGTCGGTCCCACCCGAATGGACTATGCAAAGGTCACCGCAAGACTCTCTTATTTTGCTGAGAGCCTGTCCAAGATGTTTGCCAAACCCGAGCAGGCGGCCTTGCCCCAATCTGCCGAAGAACCCCACAAGGAGGCGTAAAGCGTGGCGAAAAAAGAAAAGCAGCCTGCAGCAGAGCAGGTGGAAGAAGTAATCGAGCAACCGGCAGAAGAAACTGCCGCGGAGGAAACCCCGGAAGTAAACGAATGGGAAGAAAAATACAACGCCGAACACGACAGTTATCTGCGCTTGGCGGCTGACTACGACAACTTCCGCAAGCGCACCATCAAAGAAAAAGAAGCTTCTTACGGCAACGGCAAAGCCGACGCGGTGGAAAAGCTCCTGCCCGTCTATGACAACCTGGAGCGCGCGCTGAACCAGCCCACCGAGGACGAAGCCTACAAAAAAGGTGTGGAAATGACAATGACCCAGTTGGTCGGCATTTTTGCCGGTTTGGGCGTGGAGATCTTCGGCAATGTGGGGGACGCATTTGATCCCAATATGCACAACGCCGTGATGCACATCGAAGATGAAAACTTCGGTGAAAACATAATCTGCCAGGTGTTCCAAAAGGGATTCAAACTGGGAGATAAGGTCGTTAGATTTGCAATGGTTCAGGTTGCCAATTAAGCGCCGCGCCAACTTGCCCCCCACATTTATGAGGGGGGTGGCCGAATGAAAATGAGGCCGGGGGGAGCATCCCCCAGTCACGCCTGTCGGCGTGCCAGCCCCCTCGCAAGCGTGGGGGCCAAGGAAAGATGTAAACAATACGGGCCGTCGAAGGCGCCGGCCCCTACAAGAATATAGGAGGAATTTATTATGGGTAAAATTATTGGTATTGACTTGGGTACGACCAACTCTTGCGTAGCCGTTCTGGAAGGCGGCGAAGCCGTTGTGATCGCCAACGCCGAAGGCGGCAGAACAACACCTTCTGTGGTGGCATTCTCCAAGACCGGCGAGCGTATGGTAGGTCAGGTGGCAAAGCGTCAGGCAGTCACCAATGCCGACCGCACGATCGCATCCATCAAGCGCCATATGGGCGAAGATTATCACGTAACCGTTGACGGCAAGGGCTACACCCCTCAGGAGATCAGCGCTATGGTGCTGCAGAAACTGAAGGCTGACGCTGAAAGCTATCTGGGTCAGCCTGTGACCGAGGCCGTCATCACCGTTCCTGCTTATTTCTCTGACGCTCAGCGTCAGGCTACCAAGGATGCAGGCAAGATCGCCGGTCTGGATGTAAAGCGTATCATCAACGAGCCCACCGCAGCCGCTTTGGCATACGGTTTGGACAAGGACAACGACCAGAAGATCATGGTCTACGACCTGGGCGGCGGTACTTTCGACGTTTCCATTCTGGAGATCGGCGACGGCATCGTGGAAGTTCTGGCAACTGCCGGCGACACCCGCCTGGGCGGCGACGACTTCGACGAAAGAATTATGGACTATCTGGTTGCCGAGTTCAAGAAGGCCGAGGGTATTGACCTGAAGAACGATAAGATGGCTATGCAGCGCCTCCGTGAGGCTGCCGAGAAGGCAAAGATCGAACTGTCCGGTATGACCACCACTGCCATCAACCTGCCCTATATCACCGCGGACGCCACCGGCCCCAAGCACCTGGAAGTGACTCTGTCCCGTGCCAAGTTCAATGAGATGACCGCAGATCTGGTGGAGCGCACCCTGAAGCCTGTCCGTCAGGCTATGCAGGACGCCGGTCTGAAGGCAAGTGATCTGCACAAGGTCCTGCTGGTTGGCGGTTCTACCCGTATTCCTGCCGTGCAGGAAGCCGTTAAGGGCATCACCGGCAAGGAAGGTTTCAAGGGCATCAACCCCGACGAGTGCGTGGCGCTGGGCGCAGCCATTCAGGGCGGCGTTCTCACCGGCGATGTGAAGGACGTTGTTCTGCTGGACGTTACACCCCTGTCTTTGGGCATTGAGACCATGGGCGGTGTGTTCACTCGTCTGATCGACCGCAACACCACCATCCCTGTCCGCAAGAGCCAGATATTCTCCACCGCTGCTGACAACCAGCCCTCCGTGGAAGTTCACGTGCTGCAGGGTGAGCGTGAGATGGCCGCTTACAATAAGACTTTGGGCCGCTTCCAGTTGTCCGGCATCGCACCCGCACCCCGTGGTGTTCCCCAGATCGAGGTCGCCTTTGACATCGATGCCAACGGTATCGTAAAGGTTTCCGCCAAGGATCTGGGCACCGGCAAGGAGCAGGATATTACCATCACCGCTTCCACCAACCTGTCCCAGGAAGACATCGACAAGGCTGTGAGGGAAGCCGAGCAGTTTGCAGCCGAAGACAAGGCTAAGAAGGAAGAAGTGGACACCCACAACAACGCCGAGCACTTGATCTACCAGACCGAAAAGACCCTGGAAGAACTGGGCGACAAGATCACAGCTGACGAGAAGGCATCTGTAGAGGCTGCCATTGAGAAGTTGAAGGAAGCCAACAAGGGTTCTGACCTGGAGGCCATCAAGACCGCCGGTGACGACCTGCAGAAGGCATTCCACCCCATCGCTGCCAAACTGTATCAGAATGCCGCGCCTCAGGACGGAAACTGCGGTGGCGATTGCAACAACTGCGGCGACGACGGCGTGGTAGACGCAGACTATCAGACTGTTGACTAAGGAATAACCCGCATAGCCTCCCCTGTGCAAGGGGAGGTGGCCCGAAGGGCCGGAGGGACCCTAAACAATAACACAATCCCCCACCGCTTCGCGGAGCCCCCTTTACACAAGGGGGCCTTGCGACTTTCATAAGAGGTGAAAACAATGGCAGAAAATAAACGTGATTATTATGAGGTGCTGGGTGTCGAAAAGGGCGCCAGCGCCGAGGAAATAAAAAAGGCCAACCGGAAGGCGGCTATGAAGTACCACCCCGACCGCAATCCCGGCGACAAGGAAGCGGAAGAGAAGTTCAAGGAACTGGGCGAGGCCTATGAAGTGTTGTCCGACGACGACAAGCGGGCCCGCTATGACCAGTTCGGTTTCCAGGGTGTTGATCCCAACTTCGGCGGCGGTGCCGGTTTTGACGGCGGCTTCGGCGGCTTTGGGTTCGGCGATCTGGGCGACATTTTCGGCGATATTTTCGGTGGCGGCAGCCGTCGGCAGAGCAGCCAGAATATGCCTCGCCGGGGCGAAAATGTGGTTTCCCAACTGGAATTGACCTTTGAGGAAGCCGCATTCGGCGTGGAAAAAGAAGTGGCTGCCCAGCGGATCGAGAACTGTTCCATTTGTAACGGTACCGGTTCTGCCGATGGGGAAGTGGAGACTTGTTCCCGCTGCCGCGGTACCGGTCAGGTCCGCGCTGTTCAGAACTTTATGGGTATGCAGATGCAATCCACCACTACCTGTCCCCAGTGCTCCGGCCGTGGCAAGATCGTGAAAAATCCCTGTAACACCTGCCGTGGCAAGGGCAAAGTCCGCCGCACCCAGCGGATCAAAGTCAACATTCCCGCCGGCATCAATCACGGACAGACCGTGCGTGTCCGGGGCGAAGGCTGCGTCGGTTTCAACGGCGGCCCCGCCGGCGATTTGATGGTGGATATTTACATCAGACGCCACCCCATTTTCCAGCGGGACGGCATCAATGTCTATTGCGAAGTGCCCATTACATTCTCCCAGGCGGCTTTGGGCGCGGAGATCGAAGTGCCGACCCTGGACGGCAAAGTCAAGTACGAAATTCCCGAGGGCACACAGACCGGCAAGGTATTCTCCATGTCCGGCCGTGGTATTCCCGTTATGAACAATTCCAAGCGCCGGGGCGACCACCGCTTTGCGGTTGTTGTGGAAACGCCCACAAAACTCACTAAGGAACAAAAAGAACTGCTCCGCAAGTTGGACGATACTTTGGAAGTGAAATCCAGCCCCCAGCGGAAAAAATTCTTTGATACCATCAAAGATTTCTTTGACTAATGTGATATTTATCACATAACTTTTCCAAATTTTGGGGCATACTAACCTCAAGAAAACAAAAACAGGAGGAAAAGACAATGTCTGTACTGTATATTACAAAAGATACCTTTGATCAGGAAGTTTTAGGCTCTGACAAGCCGGTTCTGGTGGACTTCTGGGCCTCTTGGTGCGGCCCTTGCCGTATGGTCTCTCCCATCATCGACGAGATCGCCGAAGAACGGGAGGACATCAAGGTCTGCAAGATCAATGTGGACGAAGAGCCGGATCTGGCAAACCGCTATCAGATCATGAGCATTCCCACACTGCTGGTCATCAAAGACGGCGAAGTGGTAAACAAGTCTATGGGCGCCCGCCCCAAACCCCAGATCCTGGATATGCTGTAAAAATAACCCCCGCTCTAAAATGGAGCGGGGGTTTTTTATGCTTACTTTGCGGCTTTTGCCAACCGTCTTTCTTCTTTTGTCTTGCAGAACTTTTCCAACTGAGGGATGAACAGCAGACAGATCAGCGCAGCGGTGAAGCCGCCGTTGTACAGGCAGAAGCCACCGTGCATATCGGGAACGGCCGTGACCAGCAGATAATGCAGACCACCGGCCAGAATGCCGTAGCCGAAGCCGTACTTGCCGGAGATGGGGGACATACCGTTGGCGTAGCACAGGCCGATCAGAATGCTCTGATTGCCGATGGTCAAGGCGTAGGCCTCTGTGCCGCCCAGCAGTTTGTAGATCCAGCCGAACAGGAAGGAAGCGATCATATAGCCTGCCATAATGGGCCAAACATTGCCGGGGTGGGAGCCGGAGTTGCAAGTTGCCAGCATACAGAACACGATGCCGAAGGTCATACCGGTCCAGACATCCTTGCCGTCGATCAGGCCGGCCAGGTTGAAGTAGGCAATGATCATCAGGCCGAACACACCAACATTCATTAAGAAGGGGGCATAGCCGTACTTGGCAGAGAAGGAAACACCGTGGCCGGAGTCCTTCAACAGCGCCCAGTAGTCCTTTATCTTGCAGCCCATAAGAAGCGCAAACACAATGCACAGAACAAAAACGGCGATGCAGAAGATGTTTGCGCCCAGCTGCAAGGTCACATCCGGGGCAGCCATAGTGGACAGACCCTGCTTGGCAGGAGTGGTGCCCAGCATCACATTGTAGAGAGCGGCCCGCAGGAAAAATGCGGTCATACCGATGGGAACGGCAGCGGAGTAGTGGTCATAGCCCTTGTGGATATTGGGCGCGTGGCCCAAACCGGCAGGCAGGAAAAAGCCGATCACAAGGCCGATAAACAGGGCAAGACCCAGACCCAGCCAGTTAAAGCCAATATAGTCAATTCCGGGATAGCGGAACAGAAGGTCCGAAATCAGGGGAGCAATGCCGGTGGAGTAGAGCATCGCATTGGATACGGCGCCCAATTTTTCTTTCTTCACGGCAGCATACAGGAATACGCCCAAAACGGTGGGGATGGCATTGAGAACATTGATACCCCATGAGCCGAAGCCGATGGTCAGCAAAACGCCAAGGGTCGTCACATTGTTGGGTTTTGCACCGGGCAGGCAGACAAGCAGTGTGCAGAAAAGACCAACCAGGCCCATATTCAGGAAAGTGGCGGCGTAACCACCCAGAGCAAAGTAGTTGGTGGAGATTTTACAGGTCTGAGACATAATGTTCCACAGACCGGTAAACATAGTGTTTCTGTCGGGCATAAAGAATGCTGCCACGATAAAACAGACGCTTACGAATGTGAAGAACAACCGCAGAAAGTTGCCTTCGGACATATTTTTGACTCTCTTCATTGTTTTTCCCTCTTTCAAAAAACACGGACGGGCCGGAACGCCCGTCCGTAATTTTTCATTGCATTATACCTTTTCGGCAGCCTCAACAACGTGCTTCATCAGCACGGAAGTGGTCACTGCGCCAACACCGCCGGGAACGGGGGTGATCGCACCAACGATGGGCTCGACTTCGTCAAATACGCAGTCGCCGGACATACCGCCCTTGCCCTTGGAGGTGATCTTCTCGGGATTCCAGTTCATGGAAACGTCGATAACGATCTGGCCTTCGCTGACAAAGTCCTTGGTCAGACTGCCCAGCACGCCGGCAGCGGTGACGATGATGTCTGCCTTCTTGCAGATCTCAGCGGTGTTCACGGTGCGGGTGTGGCAGACAGTAACGGTGGCGTTCTTTGCCATCAGCATCATAGCGGCAGGCTTGCCAACCACCAAAGAACGGCCGATGACAACGGCGTTCTTGCCCTTGCAGTCGATGCCGTAGTGGTCCAGAATTTCCATACAAGCGGCGGGGGTGCAGGG
>JAFQDY010000137.1 GCA_017399325.1 Oscillospiraceae bacterium | reverse complement strand
GGCCGATCACTTTGTCCAGTTTGCCTTCTCTGGCGCGGCCGGTCAGGTTCATACAGTAACTGTCCAGGAATTTGTGCTTTTTGCCGCCCTTTTCCTTCGGGGCATCCTCGTTGGCGGATTCCTGCTTCTTTGCCGGCTGATTCTCTTTCTCGCCGCCCATATTGTTGAACAGTTGGTTCAGCATAGGGAATGTAGCAGTTCTGCTTTCCGGCTCGTCCGAATCTTCCTCGATTTGCCCAAACATACTGGACATTTCATCAGAAAGAGAGTCCAGATCGTCATCAGAAAAG
Source organism: Oscillospiraceae bacterium (assembly GCA_017399325.1). Taxonomy (GTDB): domain Bacteria; phylum Bacillota; class Clostridia; order Oscillospirales; family Oscillospiraceae; genus Faecousia. Next base: position 9,431 of record JAFQDY010000137.1, on the reverse strand, counting down.
CCCATCTGCTTGACGGCCGCTTCGATCTGGGGAATGCCCAGACTACGGGCGCATTTCAAGCAATAACCCTCATTCAATGTGACGCCGTTTTCGATCTTGGTAATAAAGACAACGGCCATATTCTTCTTACATTTCGTACACAATTTTGGCTGCATACATCCTCACAACCTTTCTTTCGGCTACTATAACACAATCATACCGAAATAGGAAAAACATTTTGTGAATTTTTAAGTTATCTCCGGGCACTCAAAGCGGTCAATACCATCATCGTACCACAGATGCGTCATATAAAGGCCGCCGGGGGGCACTGTAGGGCCCGCCGCAGTTCTGTTGCCCTCTTTTAATATCTGACCGATCTGTTCCGGTGGGAATTTGCCTTCCGCGGCATAGACCACCGTACCGGCCATCGCCCGGGCCATATTATAAAGGAATCCGTTGGCGCACACCTTCAGTTCAATGATATTGCCCTTTCGGATCACATCATAATAGTATACGGTGCGTACGGTGGATTTTACATCCGTACCTACACTGCGCACAGCCGCGAAATCATGAGTGCCGATAAATTGGTCGGCTGCGGCCTGCATAATCTTTTCGTCCAGATGCTTGGGGTAAAACCACGCCCTGTTCACATAGAACGGATCCCGAACCCGGGAATTATAAATAGTATAGGTATACTCCTTGCGGACACAAGAACCGATTGCGTTGAAGTTTTCATTTACCTCAAAAGCCTTTGTTACCACAATATCCACTGGCAGGTGGGTATTGAGCGCATAGGGCAAACGGTCAACCGGAATTGTGGATGTGGTTCTGAAATTCGCCACATAACAACGGGCGTGAACGCCTGCATCTGTCCGACCACAACCGGTTATAAGCACATTGTGTCCCACAACCATTTCGATTGCTTTTTGTAATGTCTGCTGAACGGTGGAGAGATTTTTCTGCATCTGCCACCCGTGGTAAGCAGTGCCTTCATACATCAGAAACAGTGCAATATTTCTCATCGTTACCTCACAGACCCAGTTGCGCCACAAAAATCACTGCGGCGATCAACACTGCAAGCAGGAAAAATGTTCCGTAATCGAACCGTTTCAGCCGCAGAAGTTTCATCTTTGTCCGTCCGTCACCGCCGTGATAGCAGCGGCATTCCATAGCCGTGGCCAATTCATCGGCACGACGGAATGCGCTGATAAACAACGGCACCAAAATGGGCACAAGCGCCTTCACCCGCTCGATGATCTTGCCTGTTTCAAAATCCGCACCTCTTGCCTTTTGGGCACAGATGATCTTATCCGTTTCCTCAATGAGTGTAGGAATGAACCGAAGAGCGATGCACATCATCATAGAAAGTTCATGGACAGGCAGATGGATCTTCTTAAGGGGGCTAAGCAGCGATTCCAATCCATCGGTCAGGCTGATGGGTGAAGTGGTGTAGGTCAACAAAAAAGTGCCGCAGATCAGCATCAAAATACGGCCCATCATAAACAGCGCCCGCTCAACACCCTCCAGAGTAATTGTAATTCTCCAAAATTGTACCAAGACCCTTTCACCAGTGGTGAAGAACAGGTTTAAGATTCCCGTAAACACAAGAATTAACACCAGCGGTTTCATGCCGTGAATAAAGGATTTTAAGGGAATTTTGGAAATGGCAACACATGTTGCCAAAAAAGCAAAGACAATTCCGTAAGAAACCCAATCCCCTGCAGTAAACAATGCGACGATATAGGCAATCAGACCAATCAGTTTTGTTCGTGGGTCAAGCCGATGAATGATAGAAGTTCCGGGGAAGAACTGACCCAGCGTAATATCTTTAAGCATGGGCGTTTTCCTCCCTGATCCGCTTGATCTCCGCAACTGCCTGATGTATGGTATACACCGAATTTACGGCAATTCCCATCTGCTGCAATTTCAGGAAAAGTCTTGTTATTTCGGGAATGTCCAGTCCCATATCCAGCAACTGACCGGCATGGGCAAACACTTCCGTAGGCGTTCCGTCCATTGCAAGCGCAGCATCGTTCATAACCAGCAGGCGGTCTGCCAGCCGGGCCACATCACTCATAGAATGGCTGACCATCATAATGGTGGCATTCTTTGCGATCCGGTAGTTTTCAATATTGCGAAGGATATCTTCCCTACCCTCCGGGTCAAGGCCTGCAGTGGGTTCATCCAAAATCAGAACTTCCGGTTCCATAGCGATCACGCCTGCGATGGCAACACGCCGTTTCTGTCCGCCGGAAAGGTCAAAGGGAGATACCTCCAACTGATCTTCCGTAATGCCCACAAAACCGGCTGCTTCCCGCACACGGCGGTCCACCTCTTCTGCTGACAAACCCATATTCTTCGGGCCGAAAGCAATGTCCTTATAGACCGTTTCTTCAAATAGTTGGTACTCCGGGTACTGGAACACCAAGCCCACCCGAAAACGGGCCTGCCGGGTCTGCTTCTTGTTGGCCCAAATGCTTTGCCCATCCAGTAAAACTTCACCGGATGTGGGCTTCAAAAGACCGTTCAAGTGCTGCATCAATGTAGATTTTCCGGAGCCTGTATGTCCAATTATGCCGATAAATTCCCCGCGATCCACGCAAAAAGACACATCCTTTAAGGCAATATGCTCAAATGGTGTACCTATGCTATAGATATGATGCAGGTTTTTTACCTCCAAAATAGGTGTCAATTTTCTATCCTCCTGTGGGTCAAGCCTTTAATACCTCGTAAAGTGCCTGCGCACATTCTTCTGCGTCTAAATTGTCCAAAGAAAGTGTAAAGCCTTGTTCGTTCAAGCAGTGGCACAATTCCACAGTCTCGGGAGCAGCAAGGCCGATTTTATGCAGTGTTTCCACTTGGGAGAACACCTGTTTGGGCGTTCCGTCCAGACAAACACATCCCTTGTGAAGCACCACCACGCGCTGGGCCTTTGCGGCCTCATCCATATGGTGAGTAATGAGAACGACCGTAATGTTCTTCTCACAGTTGAGCCGCTGAATGGTCTCCATCACTTCCCGGCGGCCTTTGGGGTCAAGCATTGCGGTGGGTTCGTCCAAAACGATACATTTGGGTTCCATAGCGATCACACCCGCAATTGCCACCCGTTGCTTTTGTCCTCCGGAGAGCAAATGGGGCGCGTGATTACGGTACTCATACATACCCACCTGTTTCAGCGCATTATCTACCCGCTGGCGGATAGCAGGCGCGGCAATGCCCAGATTTTCCGGGCCGAACGCCACATCCTCTTCCACAACATTGGCGACGATCTGATTGTCGGGGTTTTGGAACACCATACCAACGGTTTTGCGAACTGAAATCAACTTATCCGGGTCGGATGTGTCCATACCGCCCACATACACCTTACCGCCGCAAGGCAGCAAAATACTGTTGAAATGTTTGGCCAATGTGGATTTTCCACACCCGTTACTGCCCAATACGGCCACAAATGTTCCGCTTTCGATGGTTAAGTTCAAATCCTCAAATACGGCAACGCCGGGCGTGTCTTCCACGCCCGGATAACTGTATGCCAAATGTTCGACAGAAATTGCAGTGCTCATTCAGCACCTCCCAATCACGGTGTCCAGCGGCCTGTGGATCCGCAAGGCAACATCAAACCGGTAGAATGCACCGGCAGGCCCAATTCACCTACTGCAGTACTGCCTCCGTGGGTGGCGCCGAATACCACATCCGACGCATAACCGACTGCAGAGGGCGCAAGACCGGTGGTATAAGAATTGATGATCACAAACAAGGGATTATCGGTGAGCAGTTTGCCCACTTCCAGCAAGAAAGGATAGAAACTGGTTTCCATCTTCCATATTTCACCGCTTGGGCCCCGGCCGTAACTGGGCGGGTCCATAATAATGCCGTCATAACGGCGGCCGCGACGGATCTCCCGCTGGATAAACTTTGCACAGTCGTCTACGATCCAATGGATCGGGCAGTCTGAAAGACCGGATGCGACCGCATTTTCCTTTGCCCACGCTACCATGCCCTTTGATGCGTCCACATGGAACACTTCTGCTCCGCCTGCAGCGGCTGCCAGTGTAGCGCCGCCGGAATAGGCAAACAGGTTCAGCACTCTTGTGGGGCGGCCCGCAGAGGCGATCTTATCCCGGATAAAGTCCCAGTTAGCCGCCTGTTCGGGGAACACGCCCGTGTGCTTAAAATTCATGGGTTTTACATTAAATGTCAGATAGTCTTTATAGCGGATCTGCCAGCGTTCAGGCAATTTATTGTCGGTCCAATGACCGCCGCCTGTTGAAGAACGGACATAGCGGGCATCATACCGCTTCCACGCCGGGTCTTGATGGGGCGTATTCCAAATAACCTGGGGATCAGGACGCACAAGGATATACTTACCCCAGCGCTCCAAACGTTCACCGCAGGATGTGTCCAAAACTTCATAATCTTTCCATTCATCGGAAATCCAAATCATCTGTCTCTCCTTAATATTCCGGCAGATCGCGGCCGGTTAATTATGGGTGGGGCAAACCTTATAGGGCGCAGATACGCTCTGCCGCAAATCGTTCCGGATACCTCTGAATCGGGCATCAGTACCATCTTCATTGACCTGATATACATAATCATTGCGGGTATAGTCCGAGAGCAATTTGTAAGGCGCTGCCTTTGCGATCTCATCAATATCTTTTTGTGTCAGTTTTACTAGGCTTTTCTTGGTGATCTTAACAGAACTGTTTGTCTTTGCCGCATCTAAACAGGCCTGAGTAGCCACACCGCCACCGGAACAATAGTCCACCGATACGTGTTTATCACAGGTCTCTGTGGGCATATCCTCCGGGTAAACCGCAGTTTTGCTCGTAACGATAAAATCGCTGGGATTCAAAGGACTTACCAGACGAATATCATTGGTGCAAGCATCTGTTGCGATCTTACCGGAACTCAGACAGATGGTTACGGACTGCATCTTCTTCTGACTGTACAGAAGAATGTCGGTCTTACCCTCGTGCAAAGGTCCCATAACCTGCTTGAACAGGTAAGCCGCGGGATTGTTGACATTGTAGCAATAGATCGGTTCCGGATCGTCATAACCGCACCAGATCGCAGCGGTATAGTAACCGGTAAAGCCACAGTACCAACGGTCTTTATTGCTTCCTGTCGTACCTGTCTTACCTGCGGTGGTAATGCCGTGGGAATAGTAGAGGTTTGCCTCAGTACCGGTACCTTCGTTGGTGGCATCGGTCAGACAGTAGTTCATATAGTCCACAGTCTTCTTGCTGAGGATCTGTTCTTTTTCCTGGGTATTGTCCAGAATCAGTTCGCCATTGCTGTCGTATACCTTTGTGAAGGTTCTGCCGCTGCGGTACATACCCTCATTGGCAAATGTGGCAAAGGCGCTGGCCATATCCCGCACAGTAACGCCAAATGTTTGCGCGCCCAATGCCAGAGGGCCGATACCGATATCGGTATGCACCATGCCGTCAGCATCCACATACTCTTCCACAAATGTGGACAGGCGGAATCTTTCTGTTGCGAACTTATAGGCGTAGTTCTCACCGGACTTGCTGACCACATTGGCAGCAGCCGCGTTAACAGAGCGGACGATGGCCCGGTTAATGGTACGGGCATAGGCGTAGGTTCTGGTATCATTCAGCGGATAAGGGCCGTCAGCGCTGTAAGAAAGGGGCAAATCTTTAATAACCGTCGCAGGGGTAATGGCGCCTGACTCAAAGGCTGGGGCATAAACCGTCAGCGGCTTGATGGAAGAACCGGATTGCAATTCGGAGTCCGTCGCCCGGTTCCATTGGTCGTGGATCGTCTTGTCGCCTACGCCACCGGCCATCGCCACGATATCGCCAGTGCGGTTGTCGATCACAACGATAGCAGATTGCAACTGCTGACCGCCACGGGTATCGGGAATTTTGCTCAGGTTGGTGTATATCTCATCCACTTGATTCTGCACCCGGGTATCAATGGTGGTATAGATGTGATAACCGGCTTTCTGCAACTGCTGCATCATCATCTCGCGGGTGCTGGAGTTCCATTGGAAACCGGCCTTCTCGGCCAACGCTTTTGCAACATCCTCAATAACCGTATCACCGTAGTAGGAATACACATTCTGGGAATTATCCTTGGTAACAGAAGTCTTCGTTCCGCACTTGGGGCAATAATAGGTTACATTATCCTTGGTGGTGTAGGTCTTTGCCAGATCCCGGTAGTCGCATTCTTCGTTATCGCAACTGACCAGACGGTCTTCATTGGCAACGCCGGCTTTCAGCACCAGTTCCTGTTCGATGGCAGCCTGATACTCCTCGTCGGTGAGCCAGCCATACTCCCGCATCGCCCACAGGACATTTTCTTTTCGCTCTTTGTTGTTTTCAAAGTTCTGATAGGGATCATAATAAGTGGGAGAGTTGGTAATGCTGATCAAACTGGCGCATTCGGCCGTTGTCAGCAATTCCAGTTCCTTACCGAAATATGTCTCTGCAGCGCTTCGCACACCGCGGCAGCCCTGACCCAGATAGATACAGTTCAGATACATTTCCATAATGGTATCTTTGTGGTATTTCTTTTCCAGTTGTATGGCACGGAAAATTTCAAGCACTTTTCTTTGAACGGTAACATCGTCAGCCGTTTCATCTTCAAACAAAAGCAGATTCTTGATAAGTTGCTGGGTAATACTGGAACCGCCAACAGAGTCATCGCCAAAGAACATTCTGGCACAGGCCTTGATGGTGGTGATCCAGTCAACGCCCTGGTGGGTATAGAAACGGTGGTCCTCGATAGCGACCGCGGCGTGGATCAAATCCTTGGGAATATCCTCAAGGTCTGCCCACTTGCTGCTGGTAGTGGCGTGAATCTGCTGGTAGACCTGAATATCGCCGTTTTCATCCAGGTAGTACATAGTGGAACTTTGTTCCATTTCCACATCTTCGATATTGAGACCTGCCATAGGCAGAACATCTTCCTGTAAATAATCGCCCAGGACTCCCAGGAACACAAACGCGCACACAACGCCGATCAGCACGACCGTGATCAACGCGCCTGCCGTGACCTTAAAAACAGAGGTGGCGGCCGACAAAGTACGACGCAAATATTTGCGGAATTTTTCGTTATTCCAGATCTCCCGCAGGCGGTCGAACCATTCATTCAGTTTATCAAGCATTGTATAACCTCCATCGTACCGGCATATCGCCCACATGGTTTATTTTTAAGCAATCGGTATATAGGCATACCTCTATCCATATCATTATAGCATATAAAGCGCCAAAGTAAAAGACCTAATTTGTAAATAATCTTTTATTTATAGCAGTATGCCCACTTCCGGCAAAAATTGTTTTTATGAAGATTTCCTTACATAAAAAATATAGACGCGGGAATGCTGATATTGGCGCACGATTCTACTTGATTTTCCTGCGTCTAACAGTTAGAATATACCTACAAAACACTTTGGAGGTATCACAAATATGTCTGAACAATACGGCTCTGATTTTATTACCATCGTGGATGAGGATGGCGCGGAATTTGAACTGGAAGTGCTCACCACCCTCGATTATAACGGCGCGACCTATCTGGCCGTTACCATTGCAGGCGCTGAAGAAGCGGAAGATCTGGAAGTCAGCATCCTCAAATCTGTGGAAGAAGACGAGGATGAACCCATTCTCTGCGCTGTTGAAGACGAGCAGGAACTGGAGACTGTCTACAACCTGATCATGGAGCAACTCTACGAGGAAGAGGACGACGAGGATTGATCCATCCTCCTGCGTGGTGCGCAATGTGTCCTGTTGGACCCACATCATTAAATAGGGATGTTAGACTTCCCGGTTGGATTGCAGACCTCCCGCTTATGCTTAGACATGTAGCGGACGTTGGGAGCAGCTAAAATCGGGAGCGGCAACCCACCTGCCTTATCGTGCAGGTCATAATCGGACGCATGCGGCCAACGCGGGGTTTGGCATGGGGGGCTTTGCTCCCCATGTTTTTTTGTGCAAATATATAGAAAATGTAAACTTTTTTGTTTTTTCGCAATAATTGAAAAGAATTTTCTTGCAACCTGCAGACAAATCGGTTATACTAACCACATCTATGCCCATTTGGGCGCAATTATTATCCACCAGATATGAGAGGACTTGATTATCATGAGCGCATCCGATAAGAAAAAACTCCGCAAAGAACAGGCTTCTGCCCAGTTGTCGGAGAAACAAAAGAAAGCACAATCCGAGGCCAAGAAGCTTCGTACAATGTCTGTAACATTTGTTGTTCTTATGCTTGTTGTGGTTTTGACCACCGCCACGGTTTTGGTGATCCGCGGTGTGAACAACAGCGGCATTATCGACAGAAACACCATCGCAGCCGTTGCGGGCGGCCAGGAACTGAACAGTGTTCAGGTGAACTACTACTTAATGGACGAGGTAAGAAACACCTATAGCCAGTGGCAGGAAGCCTACGGCGACAGCGTGGCTTTGTACGCTTCCATGATGGGTATGGATATTACCAAGCCCATTGACGAACAGGTATATGATGACGAAACCAAGCAGACCTGGGCAGACCTCTTCCTGGAAACCGCATTGGAAAAAATAAAGAGTGACTACGCCCTGTACAACAAGGCAATGGCAGATAACTTCAAATTGTCCGAAGACGACCAGGAGTCCCTTGACGCCATCAGTTCCACGCTGGAACTGTACGCTACCTACAGCGGCTATAAAAATGCCGATCAGTATTTGCGTGCCGTTTACGGTTACGGCTCTGATGTGGAATCCTATCTGAACTACTCCAAAATTTCCACCATTGCAAGCGCATATTACAATGAGAACAAAGATGCACTGAAATATGATGAAAAGCAAATCGACGAGTACGAGAAGGACAAGTTTGATAACTACAGCACCTTCGATTATGTCAGTTACTATGTAAGCGCCAGCAGTTATCTGGCCGGCGGCACCAAGGACGAAAACGGCAACACCACCTACTCCGATGAAGACCGCGCGACCGCCTTGGCAAAGGCAGAGTCTATTGCCAAGGATCTGGCAGCCAGCGCTGATGTAGAGGCACTGGACAAGGCAATTGCCGCCCTGGAGATCAACAAGGACAACAAAAATGCCGCCTCCACAAAGAATACCGCTCTGGCTTACACCAGCATTCCTACCGACACCCTGAAGGCTTGGCTGGCAAGTGCTGACCGCCAACCCGGTGAGGTCGGTATGGTCGTAAACGAAAGTGTCACAACCGATGCTGACGGCAAGGAAACCAAGACAACCAACGGTTATTATGTTGTTATCTTCCAGAAGCGGGATGATAACCTGCGTCTTTTGGCAAATGTTCGCCACATTCTTGTTTCCTTTGAAGGCGGCACCACCGATTCCAGCGGCAACAAGGTTTACTCCGACACCGAGAAGGCAAAGGCAAAAACCGAGGCCGAGGCTCTGCTGAAGCAGTGGCAGGAAGGTGATGCCAATAACGACTCCTTCGTGGAATTGGTCAAGAAGAATTCC
>JAFQDY010000136.1 GCA_017399325.1 Oscillospiraceae bacterium | reverse complement strand
CCGGAATGGGTTTGGGGTTCTACGCGGCAGCACTCTTCGTGGCAGCGCTCACCCTCTGCTTCCAGTTCCAATGTCACATGGCCGATGCCATGTTCCCGCAGTTCCTCACGCACCGCATCTTTGATATGGTGGGCATCATCGTTTGTTACGATATGCATTGTGGCGTAGTTGCTTTGGCCGTCCATACTCCACACGTGGATGTGATGCACATCCAGCACGCCGTCGATCTGCATAATGTGTTCCTTGATCTGGCTTATTTGGACATTGTGAGGCGTTTTTTCCAAAAACAGGTCCAGCACTTCTTTTAAGTTACCCACGGCGTTTATCAGGATAAACACCGCTACGCCGATGGACATCAGCGGGTCGATCAGGGCAAAGTCCGTGAAGCGCATCACGATGGCGCCAACAAGCACCACGATCCAACCCAGCACATCTTCCAGCATATGCAGATTCACCGCTTTTTGGTTGAGAGAATGGCCTTCCCGGGTGAACAGTGCCGCAGCCAGGTTCACAACAACACCCACGATGGCAAAAACGATCATACCGTTGTAGTTGATGGGCGTGGGTGTCAGGATCCTTTGGATCGCGTTGTAAATGACAACGCAGGAGCCAAACAAAAGGATCAGCGTGGTGATCACGCTGCCGATCACGGAGAATCTGGCGTAGCCGTAAGTATAGGTTTCGTCGGGCTGTTTCTTGCTTTTGCGCTCCAAAAAGTAGGAGATGCCGATGCTGGCTGCATCACCGATGTCGTGGACCGCATCGGAAACGATAGCCACACTGCCGGTGAAAAAGCCGCCGATCATTTCAAAAATCGAAAAGCCAAGGTTCAAAATAAATGCGATCAAAATATTTCGTGTCGTTTTCATAACTGTCTCCTATTGACTTATACCGTCTATTACCATACAATATATTCGTTACCGAACGATATGTTCAATATATATTATATATGCGCAGGAGGCAGTTTCAATGTGCAATATCCTCCGGATATTCATTACTGAACAAATCTATTAAATTGTACGGAGAATCATATGGACAGACGACAAAGACGGACGCGGGAAGCCATTTTTAATTCATTCACAAGGCTACTCTCCCAAAAAGATTTTAGTCAAATAACCGTTGGCGAGATCATTGCCGACGCGGACATCGGCAGAGCCACTTTCTATTCCCATTTTGAAACAAAGGATTATCTTTTGAAAGCCTTTTGTGAAGAATTGTTCTGCCATATATTCGACACAGAACACAACGAAGAATACGCTCATAAGCATATATTCCAGTGCGACGGCGCAGACTCTGTGTTTCTGCATCTGTTTCAGCATATCAGCAAAAACGACAACAACATTTTGGTATTGCTGGCTTCGCAAAACAACGAACTGTTCCTGCGATATTTCCGGAACGATCTGGAGACACTGGTGGAAAGCCAACTTTCCACATTCCAAGACCGTAAAGATCCCCGCCTGCCGGACTCCTTTTGGAAAAACCATATCATATCCACCTTTGTGGAAACCTTAAAATGGTGGATCGGCAACGGAATGACAGAATCCCCCGAAACGATTACGGAATATTTTTATTTAGCGGTATGATTTTTAACGCAAAAACACCCTATGACCGAAAGGCCATAGGGTGTTGATTTTTTATTCTGCTAGCGGTTTCATTGTTGGGAAACAGGATGACTTCGCGGATGGTGTCGTTGCCGGTGAGCAGCATCCATTGTCAAATGAAAACCTAACACACGCCAGGGACTATGCCATTAGGTGCAGTCCTTGCTCCATTTTAATCTTCAGTCAACTATTTACGGCACTGGGTGCTAAATTGGGGATGTTCCTCCAGATAGATATACAGGCTGTCATAGGCAGCAGACCTCGGCAGGCTGAACTGGGAGAACTCACTGTCCGCTTCCCGTTTTTGCAAATCCGCTACGGTGAAGGATTTTAACGCTTCCACGTCATCAAAGTAATCATAACAATATGCCTCTGCAAGATACTGCTTTGCCATCTCTTTAACAGATGCATTTTTATCGTTGGCAAGTTTTACTATATAGGGAATTCCCTCGTCGCCTAAGTTGTAAAGGGACTCCACATCCACAGTTTGGTGTCTGCCAGTGATGTAACTTTCATAGTTGTACTTGGCGCAGACCCGGTTCACATTCACCGTGCCCAAAAGCAGAACAACACAGCCGGCTGTGAGCAGTGCCGTTTTCACAATATTGATTTCCCGAATATAGACCCGTAAAATGACGCTGATGAACATCACAGCCAGAAACACCATAAACGCACTGGTGGTCACACGCCGTACCGTCATACCGTATTCATTGATGTACAGCACCATTTTGGAAATTGCCGTGGAGATAATAACTAAGGTAAATACACCCACAAAGGTCGCCAGCAGTTTGATCGGGAGGCAAACCTTTCCCTCCTGTTTTTTGGCAAGCAGCATCGCTGCGGACACCAACACAAAATTGATGACAGCGATCACGCACATCTCAAAAAAGCCTTTGCGGGCATACTGAGCATAGGTAATTTCTCCGTCAGGCAAGAATCCTTTGAAGGCACTGAAGAAGTATGCAAGTTGGGAAAACAGATAAAACAGGTAACACAAGGATATGGCAGACAAGAATGACACGATATACACATTTTCAATTCCTGCAAACTTGTGCTCCTTTTCACGAACAGTACGTCCTGTTTTCAGGGAAAAGCCATAGGAAACTGCAAATACAGACATCCCAACGCCAAAAACTGCCTTAAATGCCGTTTTACCGGTATTCTCAAACATGTGGTCCATCATACCACGGAAAGCATCGTCCGAGGCGCGCAGCAACGGTATCACCACAATCAGCACAGGAACTGCGCAAAGCAGACCAACGAGCACCTTACCAATGGTCTTTTTGTTGCCGCTACGGTCAGAAAACAGGGATTTTACCGCAATATCAATATGCTCCACTGTGGCAGCTGCCCTGTAAAACAAGCGTATTGTCTCTCGGTTCCCTCTGGTCCTGTCGGCAACCAAGCCATCCAAACAGGCAAGCGACAAGCAGAAACCTACAAGCACCCCAAAGAAACGGACACTACCGTTGGTGGTACACACAAATACTGCAGCATTTGCCAACACCAACACACCGCAGATCACGGAGAAGGCGGACACCTTGCCCCTCTTGGCAAAATAAACTGTAAAAAGGCAAAGCATACCAACAGAGGTTACTGTATAGCCCAGAGCAAAGCCACCAAAAATGCCATAAATTGCGGTAAGTACGCAGGCAACCACTGCGCAGATAGAAAAAACGATATCTCTTTTCACCAAAGCAAACAGCGGTTTGTGTTCGTAGGGCTGCTGACACGGTATCTGCTGGGACTGATTCTGCCGGTTGTTTTCCATATTCATAACCCTTACCCCTTTTCTACATATTTGATAATATCACCCGGTTGGCAATTCAAAGCCTTACAAATCGCCTCAAGAGTGGAAAAACGAATTGCCCTTGCCTTTCCGGTCTTTAATATAGACAGATTGGCAGGTGTAATATCGATTTTCTCCGCAAGTTCCGCGGAAGTCATTTTCCGCTTAGCAAGCATAACATCCAAATCAATTTCAATCATTTTCTCTTCCCCGCTCAGATGGTCAATTCATTTTCTTCCTTCAATTGTACAGCGTTTTCCATTACATTTTTTACCACCCGCAGCATCAGTCCAACAAAGCCGGCGGCAACACTCACGAACAGATAGGGTATGTACAGCACGCCGGAAACCAAGGTAATCAGAGAAAACGCAAAACAGCACCAAGAGATACGGCGAAGATATTTTACATTGGGCATGATGAAGATCGCATTCTCTTTAATGTTCAGCAGAAGCCGCATCAGGCTGTAAAGAGTCACAAATCCCAAAACGGCGCAGGGGTAAAAACACACCTTAAAAAGTGTCAGCATACGGACCATTGCCTCGCCGTTTTCCGACCAGCCGCGGTAAAGCAAAAACCACATTTTTACGGCCCATGGACCAGCAAACAAACCCGCCGTCAAAATTGCGCAAGCAAGGAAACACACCACAAGGGACAAAGTTACCGATCTATTTCGATTCCACATAAAGGATCCCTCCGTTTCTTCTTTCTGCTATCATCATAGCACAATATTATCGTTTGTCAATAATTATTTTATCGATAATCAATAATTATAGCCGATCCGCTGTTGTAAAAAAAGCACCGTCTCAAGACGGTGCTTTTATAGGATTAATTATCCAGCGGTTTCATTGTCGGAAACAGGATGACTTCGCGGATGGTGTCGTTATTGGTCAGCAGCATGACTGTGCGGTCGATGCCGATGCCCATACCGCCCGTGGGAGGCATACCGTATTCCATTGCGGTGAGGAAGTCCTCGTCCAGCATTTCGGTCTCGTCGTCGCCCCGCTCACGCTGCTCCACCTGCTTCATAAAACGGCCTCTCTGGTCGATGGGGTCGTTCAGTTCGGAGTAGGCGTTGGCAAGTTCAGAATGGCAGATGAACAGTTCGAAACGCTCGGTAAGTCTGGGATCTTCCGGGCTGCGCTTGGTCAGAGGGCTGACTTCCACAGGATACATTGTAATAAATGTAGGCTGGATCAGTTTTTCTTCCACCTTTTGGTCGAAGCAGGCATACAGGGCGTTGCCCCAAGTCTTTTCAGCAGCATCGGCCAACTCAACGCCCTTGGCATTGGCAGCAGCCACGGCCTCGGCGTCGTCGGTGATGGCGCCAAAGTCGATGCCCACATACTCCTTAACTGCGTCCACCATGGTCAGGCGGCGCCAGCCGGGAGTCAGGTCGATTTTTTCGCCCATCCATTCCACTTCATAGGTGCCAAGAATTTCCTTGGCTGCGCCGGAGATAATGCCCTCGGCGATGTCCATCATATCGTGGAAGTCGGCATAGGCCTGATACAGTTCCACGGAAGTGAATTCGGGGTTGTGCTTGGGGTCCATACCCTCGTTGCGGAAGATACGGCCGATCTCATACACTCTGTCCATACCGCCGATGATCAGCCGCTTCAGAGGCAGTTCGGT
>JAFQDY010000135.1 GCA_017399325.1 Oscillospiraceae bacterium | reverse complement strand
TGTAGCCAAACGATTCCTCCGCAACTTAATGATGTTATAACAAGACAGAGGCCGATAACAACCATCGGCCTCTGTTTTTTGCAAAGCAAAAGGGTGCGTTAAACGCACCCTTTATTATTTAACTGCCGGCTTTTACACCGTTATAATTCTTCAAAATTTCTCTGTTTGCTGCAAAGTCAACAACCAGAATGCTTCTGCCCTTTTCCGAATAGCCATACTCGTAGGTGCCGTCAGCAGGAATCCGCTGGGTTTTGAGTTCTGCGCCGCTGATCAAGGGGAACAGATCGGTCATATAGCCCAAGATCTCCTTGTTGGACATATCCGTTGTCACCATCGGCAGAATATTGGTCAGCAAGTTGTTCAACTGGGAGAAACTCATTGTCTTACACTTTTGGAAAATAAGATTGATCACATTTCTCTGCCGCTGGGTGCGGCCGAAATCTCCGCCTCCAGAAGAACGATCCCGGGCGTACATCAAGGCTGCTGCGCCGTCTAAATGGTTCATGCCTTCCTGCGCGTCGTGGCCAAACTTATTCAGATACGCCGCTTCGGCTGCAGACAGTTTGATATCGATGCCGCCAATCAAATCAACAACTTTTGTAAAGCCGTCAAAGTCCACTTCAATGTTGCCATCTACATGAACACCAAAGTTGACTGCCAAGGTTTTGCCCAGCAGTTTCATGCCGCCAAAGGCGTAGGCGGCATTCATTTTGTTCTTGTCATAGCCGGGAATCCGCACATACATATCCCGCAGGAATGATGTCATCATAATTTCCTTGGTCTTTTTATTGACAGTAAGCAAAATCATCGTATCGGAGCGGGTCCGTCCTTCGCCGGGAAGACGGTCCTGACCGATAAGCATAATGTTAACGATATTGTTATCGCCTTCCAAAGGAACATACTCGACCTCTTCATCTTCTGTCGGGTCCACTACCACTTCTCCGGTAAAATCCGGGTCTGCGGACTCGTCCTCGCTATCCAGATAGTCCTGATATTCAGAAGATGACATCGTGCTGTCATCCGGTTTTTTATTGATTAGGTTCAGTTTGCTTTCTATATAGCCCAAAACGACCACGCCTGCGATTCCCGCCAGTAAAACCAATGACAGAAAACAGCAGAGTATAATCAGCAATACACGCTTCTTTTTGGGACTTATCTCCCACTTTTTCACTTACGTTGCCTCCCATTGTCCCAAATCTTTTCCATCATTCTATTTTGCTTCACATGGCAGAAAAAATTCAGGATATTTTCTCTCTTTATGATTCTTTCTCTTAGCCGATTCCGAAGAAAGGTGACAGGAAGTCCTGCCATCCGTTGGGTAACTGACCAAAATAATTATTATTGTTGTTGCTATTACTATCCTGTTGTTCAGAATCTTCCTGTGCAACAGGTTTTTCGTCCAATGTGATCTCCAGATATACCTTCTGGCCGTTACGGACCACAGTGATGGATACGGTCTGATCTGCTTCAAATCTGCGCAGAACACGGGTCAAGGTGGTAACCGAATCCACAGTATAGCCGCCTAAGTCCACGATAATATCGCCCGCTTTTACGCCTGCACGCTCTGCGGCATGCCCCTCCGTCACTTCTGCAACATAAGCGCCGGCAGGCAAGCCGTATTCCTGGGCACTTTCGTTCACATCCCGGACGGAGACGCCAAGGTAAGCACCGGTCACATAACCGAATTCTTTCAAATCGGAAATGATGCCCGTAACATCATCGATGGGAATGGCAAAACCCAAGCCCTCAATGGATGCGCCGGAATCGCTGCTACCGGAGTATTTTGCGGTAATAATGCCGATCACCTGACCGTTCATGTTGAACAGAGGGCCGCCGGAATTACCGGAGTTGATGGCCGCATCGGTCTGCAGCATATTGATGGCTTCGCCGTCGGTGTTCACCACACGGTCTTTTGCGCTCACATAGCCTACAGTTAAAGACGATGCCAGATCACCCAAAGGATTGCCGATGGCTGCCACCTGGTCGCCCACTTGCAACGCATCGCTGCTGCCCAGTGTAACATAAGGCATATCCTCTGCTTCCAGTTTCAGCAGCGCAACATCGTTGCTTGCATCATAACCTTTTACGGTTGCGTCAATGGACTTTCCGGCGTGAGTGGTGATGGAAACAGATGTGGCATTTTCTATAACATGGTAGTTTGTCACCACATATCCGTCAGCCGAGATAATGAAACCGGAACCCCGGCTTTCACCGGTGCCGCTTGCAGATTTGTAAACTGCACTTACCGCAACAACTGCCTCCGCATTCTGTGCATAGACCTGACCGGGGGTCATAGCGCTGCCGTCGGTATTGGGGGTCTGTGTGTTGGGAGACTGCGTGGTTTGTTGCTGCTTTTCAGAATAGAGTTGCTCCAAAGCCGCAAACTTATCGTTCATTGCCGCTTCCATCTTCGCCAGTTGATTTTGCCAGACGCCAGACACGCCAACGGCAGTGCCTGCGCAGCAAACCAGCAGCACAACAACTGCCACGATCGCTTTCAGTCCGCGACGACGGCCCTTGTTTTTCTTGGTTTTGGGTGCATCGACTTTTTGGGCTTCCACCTCTACATAAGCGCATTCATAAGGCGAATCCGCAAACGGAGACTTCCTGGCAGGCTCAGAAATATATTCGTTTTCATATGTGTCCATAAAAACAACTCCATTCTTTTGTTTCTGCTAGAATACTCCATATATGTGAAAAAAATATGTATAATTTTAAAAATATCTTTTTTCCTGGACTATCATACCACATTCCGCGTTTTCGTCAAGAAAAAATATGTTTTTACAACTTTTTACCGGCAAACCATACCGGCCGTCCACTATGGTTTATGGCTGCGGTGCAACATATGCCAGCGATTCCGTTAAATATTGCTCCCAGGCATAGGTTTTTGTGCTTTGCTCCAAATGGTATGCTTCCCGAATGGCCATACAGACTGCCTTGAGTTTTGCCTGCATTGCCGGCAACTGGAATATGGCGCTGTTGTTTTCGACCATAGCGTTGCTGAAAATGCTGCAGCGGTCCTCATGGGGATAACTCATGGATTTCAGATCCGCAAAGGCCTTATTTGTTCCGGCCAAGTACTGAGCATCGCCCGATACATCATAACTGTAAGTATACGCAAATCCTTCGGGATTGAGATTGCTCCAGTTGTCGTAATCCCGACTGTTTCCGATCACGAAACTGTCCACCGCATAGGCAATGCCTTGATACAGAGATTGCGCAACATCCGATGTGGATGCGATCAGAATGTAGCAGGTGCCGTCCTTCCAGAATTGGGCGTAATCCTCACCGTCATCGATGCTGCGCACCAAAGCGATCCGCATCCGTTTCCGGTTCATTGTTTCATAGATAAACCGATACGGCAGTTTACTCAATGCTTCTTCCAGATCGGTGAGCATTTTGTTCAAGGTCTGGGGTTGGTGCTCCATTACAATGGTATGGATTCCTGCGTACTTTTCCGCATTTTTCCAGATGGCCAGCCAAATTTTTTGCTCGTTTTCAATGGCAACCACCCGTTCATTGCAGGCCGCCAGCGCCGCTTCATTGGGATTGTCCAACGTGTAGTGGGGTCCGGTATAGACTGCTTCATCTGCACAGGCGGATCTGGAAACATCCCAACGGTACATAATTTTGTCGCTGGTGGTATCGTCATTGACCAAAACCCAAATGTACACGCCATCGGAGCAGGCGAATCTGGTGGACTGATTGGCAGGTAACGCAACCTGCGCGGTGCGCTTGCCCGTTTCTAACTGATAGAACGAAAGGGTGCTGATATTCCCTTCTTTTATGCTGCTTACTGCGCCGCCCATTGCCAAAGCCCCATAGGTTTCGGCTTCCAGATCCGGCAAAAGTGTTTGCGCCTGTCCGTCACGGCTGCCGAACACCGATTGCAGCGTTTGGCCGTCCATTTGATGCAGGAAAAAACGATCTCCAAGAGTCTGCATATCCAGTATTCCATTGTTCTCGGAAAGGGTCTGGCCGGTTTCCGAAGAAATGTACTGGTCGATAACGGTTTTACCCTCTGTCAGTTGGCAGAGCAGGACCGAATCATCAAAGCCGGCGCTTTGTATCGTTTGGGTGGCCACCAGTTGCTGGCGCACCAACCGGGTAATGCCGGTGATCAGATGAAGGGCCCGGATCTCTTTGCCGTTGGAATAGAAGATCTCACTTCTTGTCAGGCTGATGACCGGCATATCCACCATATCCTTGGGCATGGTGATCCTGTTTACTTCCTGCAACTGGGGATTGAGGATCACCACTTGCCGTCTTGCAGCCAAATAGTAACCCACACCGGTGGCAGAAACCACCACCCGCGAGAAGGAAGTTCCGGCCTCCACACTCTTTTGGGCGACCACCTTTCCCTGTTCGCCGGACACCACCATCAACTGTTTGTCGCCTGCGATCAGCAGATTTACGCCCATATTGTACACCATAGATGCCGAGGTGATCGGCAGCGGATAGCACTTCAGCGCACCGCCGGAGGCCTTTTCGGCGCTGCTTCCCGGCGCATACAGTTCCACGACCGTAGGCTCTGTATTGGTAGGTTCTGTGCTGTTCTGCTTGCGTTTTCCACAGCCTGCAAGCAACAACACAGCCAATAAAAGTATCGCGATTCGTTTCATTTATTGTCTCCTTGCCAGCGTATATTCGTTGCCCTGCCGGTAATAGGGACAGTGGCGTTTGGGATTGGTATACAGACGGTATACCTCGTCCTCATCCAAGTCCATTTTGCAATAGTACTCGTCGAATTCTTCGTCGTAGTCATAATGCCAACAGGTTTCGCATTCGTTTTCCATATTCAGTGTCTCCTGAATCACAAAGTCTGTAAGTACGCGTCCACATCAAAGGGACGGATCTTTTCATCCTTCTTTAAGTAAAGGGGGTGATGGGGATGTCCCTTTTTGCTGACCCGGCCGGCGCAATACCAGTTTGCACCATAGGTTTTACCAGCCGCCAGCATATCCTGCAGGCAATCAGAAAGGTAATCACGCTTTTCAATGATCGTGCCCCAGGCCGCCCAGACGGCCGGCTTTTCGGAAATAGAAAGCACATAACGGAAGGCTTCCAGATTCTGCCGGTGCAACTGCCCGTTGCAGGTCTTTTCCATAGCGTCGGGATCTGTCGCCCGCTGGGCATAAACATTGAACATAATGAAACTGTCAAATCCGTTGCCAAGAGCAATACGCTCCACAGATTTTAAGGTATTGTCCAAATCGCCGGGTTTTGCGGTAGATGGGTTGATACCCACGCAAATCAAGGGGTTTTTGCCCCGGGTACCCAGAATATACCGATACTCGGAATAGAAATTGGGCACATACAACCAGCGCTCTGCATCGTAGTCCGGGCAGGGTTTATTGGCTTTTTCCAGCGCCTCATAGAATGGCACCAATTCAATTTTATCTGTGGTTACAGAAGGAATATGCATCTTTAGTCCTCCACTGGCGGAAACCAGCAACTGTTGGCCGGGTCGTAAAATTCGCAATCTTCCTGATTCCGGTTCGTCTGTCTGCACCAGGCCACAAATGCATCGTCCAGAAAAGTATATGCGCCGGTCATGGTGTTTTGCAACTGCAAAACTTCACCGTCGGACAGGTGCAGTTCCACAAGGGTATGGCCCTGGTTGTTATAAAGTTGCTGGGCGCAAATATCTTTGTAAGTATATTTTGCGTCGGCTTTTCCGAAACGGCTGATAATAAAGCCGTCCTCATTATAGAATACGCCGAAGGATAGGTAGCGTATGACAAGACCGATGCCCACAACGATCAGCACACCACCGCCGACAGGCAGCACCCAGCCGTCTTTGCTGTTTATGCCGGCAAATACTGCCGCCACGCCCAAAACGATCAGTATCAGGCCAATGGTGCCGTTGCGTTTATTCAGTCTGACAGACAGACCGCTTTTATGTTGTGCCTGGGAACGAAACAGTTTGGTAAACCCTTTGTCCACCAGATAGCACAGGCCGAATACGGCGGCAGCAAGCAAAATAACGGCAATATACTCCATTTTTTCTCCATTCTATGCCCAAAGCACCAAGTCCACCGGAATGTCAAATTCCTCCGTTTCCAGGTACTCCAGCATTTGAAAATCATAGCAAAGCGCCAGGGTGGGATGATCACGCTCTGCGGCTAAAAATTTATCGTAGTAACCGCCGCCGTAGCCAATGCGGTGACCTTCTGCATTGAAAGCCATACCCGGCATCAGAACCAAAGCCGTGGTATCGTCTGCCTCCGGTTCGTCGGCGATGGGTTCGGGAATGCCTGCGTAGCCTTTTTCTACTTTACTCAAATCGTCCAGCCAGAGAAAACGCATTGTATCCCCATAAACTTTGGGAACGGCCACCCGTTTTCCGTCCCGCTGGGCCTGCTCCAGGATCGGCAGGGTGTTGACTTCCTGATTGTAGGGCAAATAGCCGTAAAGGCTTTTGGCATTTCGGTAGACTTCCGTTGCAAGGAACTTTTCTGCCAACATTTGGCTGCGACGCAGGATCTCCTCCCCTGTCATAGCCCGCTTTTTCTCCCGAATTTGGCGGCGTAACGCGACTTTATCCATTTTTGTTCTCCTTGGGTTTGCGGAACATCCGGAACCAGAGCAAGATGGCCAGTTGTCCGGGAATGCCCAGTAAATACAGTTTCCAGATATTCAAGTCTGCAAACACCATCAGCGACCCGTGGATGCTAAGCAGAGCGCCCCACATCAGCACGGAGATCAGGGTCTTGTTTAGGCGGAAATCGCGCCAGGCAGACAGCAAACTGAGCAGCACAATCGCATTCACGGGAATTGCGTAAATAAACGCCATCCAACTTCTGCCGATCTCCAGTGAGGACACCACCACAAAGGCAAGCAGCGCCACAAACCACACAAGAATGGAACTAAGCCCCAGAATGCTGGGTTTGTCCGCTTTCCGTTTCAGGGTCTTTTCTACGGCTTTTTCCATTTTTTCAACGACCACGCCGGTGTATTCCGGCAATTCGTTGGGATCTGTCAGCAGGTCATTAACGCTGATGCCGAACAGTTCGGCGATCTGCACCAAGGTCAGCACATCGGGAATGGATTCTCCCCGTTCCCACTTGGAAACTGCCTTGTCGGAATAATTCAGTTTCTCGGCAAGGCCGGCTTGGGTCAGGCTTTGCTGCTTGCGAAACAAAGCGATGTTCTTGCCAAGCACTACTTTCAGTTTCTCGTCGTTCATGGTTTTCCTCCAGGGCATAGTTTTGCTTATTATAGCAGATTTCCGTGAATTTTTCAACTATAGAAAAAGCCACCCAAATCGGGTGGCTTTCTATGTATTTAATTCTCGGCAAAGAATTGCTGAGAGCAGTAATTGATAATGGCACGTCTTGTGATAATCCCGATGAATGCGTCTTTATCGTCTACCACCGGAACAAAGTTCTGGCTGCTGGCCCGCTGGACGAGGTCTTTCATATCTGCCGTTACCCGGACAGGTACATTGTCTTTCCGGCGGGTAATTTCCATGATCCGCCGGGCCTCTGCCTGGCGCATATCCATATAGCACATATTCTTCAGCGCCCAAAGCAAGTCGCCCTCGGTAAGTGTGCCACGGTATTCGCCCCGTTTGTTCAGAATAGGAAGGGCTGCGTAGCCTGCAGACTCCATTTTTTCCAGTGCCTGACGGACAGTATAATCATCATACACGAAAGCGCACAACGCCTTCGGTGTTAAAAAAAACAATATGTTATTCATAGCGACTCCTTTATTGCGCAAGTGCGACGCCTCAGCCATCGCTACTAACATTATAGCACAAATATCGGAAATAAGCATAAAAACTTTTTGTAAAATATCTGTATGCACGCCGAAAAATCACCCCAAAAATTGTACACAATGCACATTTCTCTTGTTTGGCGGCACGCCGAACTCCAAAAATCTACCGCTCTCCCGCAGGTAGAATCGGAGGTTCTCTCCTGTTGGTAGGGGGATTTTTCCACCGGTAGCGTGTAATTTATCCCCCATAGCGCTATACTGGTGGTATGAAAGGTGGTTTTCCTATGACAAGACGGATCAAACTGAAAGACCGGCTTCTTCCTGACTACACCCGCGGGGAGGAAGTTATGAATATGGTGTCCCACATTGCAGGCGGCGGTTTGGGCTTTTTGGTACTTGCCCTTTGTATGGCAAAGGCGATCTGGTTTTCCAATACCAAGGCGCTGGTGGGGTCGATTATCTACGGGTTTACTATGATCGCTTTGTACACCGTGTCCAGCGTGTATCACGGCCTGCGTCCGTCTATGGGCAAGAAAGTTATGCAGGTGATCGACCACTGCGCTATCTATTTCCTCATTTGCGGCACATATACGCCTATACTGCTGATCTCTTTTGTGCCGGTTTACCCCTCCCTTGGCTGGGGTCTGCTGATCATCCAATGGGCGCTGGCGATTCTGGCCGCCACCTTGACCGCCATTGATCTTAAGAAATACAATGTGTTTTCTATGGTCTGCTATATTCTGATGGGTTGGGGCATTATTTTCTTTCTGCCCCAGGCGCTGCAGGTGCTGACGAAACCGGGGTTTCTGCTGCTGCTTGCCGGTGGCATCGTGTATACGGTGGGCGCGGTGCTTTACGGCATCGGTTCAAAACAGCGGTGGTTTCATTCGGTGTTCCATATTTTTGTGGTGCTGGGAAGCGTGCTGCAGGCATTGGCGATTATTTTGTATGTACTGTGAATCCCCCAGCCAAAAATCAAAGATTTTTGTCAGCCCCCTTTAGGCAAGGGGGCCTCTTTGCGGGCGGCTGATAGCCGCCTCTACATTTTTGTCTGTTTTTGTGCTATAATTTTTACAAAACACTTGTCACCAAATTCCAAAATACCACACTATATGGGTGAAAGGGGGCGAACCAATGGACGCAGCAGCCAACGGGCTTATAAAAGATTTTGCCGAAAATTATATGGAAGCACTGTTTTACTTCTGCCTGAAGAAGACAAGCAACAGCGCGGATGCAGAGGACCTGACTCAGGATATTGCGCTGAATATCCTGACTGCCTTGCGCAAGGGTACTGTTGCCGAGAATTTCCCCGCTTGGGTTTGGCAAATCGCCCGTAACCGCTATGCAGTCTGGGCAAAGTTGAAACATAACCGCTCCCTATCGGTAACCGGTTTCGATGTGGGCGATTATGAAATAGAGAACAAAAACGGAAATGTCCTTGATGAAATGATTTACAGCGAGGAATTGTCACTGCTCCGGCGAGAGCTGGCGTTCATCAAGCAGGACTATCGGCAGATCCTGGTTGCCTACTACATAGAGGACAAGTCCGTCCGGGAAATTGCCCAAAATCACTCCCTTTCTGAGAGCGTGGTGAAACAGCGATTGCACCGCGCCAGAAAAATCTTGAAAGAAGGTATGGATATGGCAAGAGAATTTGGTCGGCTCAGTTACAAGCCGGAGAACATTAGTTTTGCATCAAGTGGTCCTCAGCCAAGCGGACTGCCTTGGAGCGTAGTGCAAAGAAGCATTCCCAAGAACATTTTGTTTTACGCCAGCAACAACCCTTGTACCTTAGAAGAGCTATCTATGGAATTAGGGATTGCCCTTCCCTATATAGAGGAAGAAGTGGGTATCCTGCACCAGGCAACGCTGCTGGAAAAACGGGGAGATAAGTACATCACCAATTTCTTTATTGTAGATAAAAGCTGCCGGTTGGAGGCTTACAACACCCTTAGAGAAAGCGCAAAGGAACGGAGCAAACTGATACAGGAATTTATGGAAGATATGCTGCCTGACATTCGCGCACTGGGTATTGCCGGCAACCATTTGGACGATAATCACATCTATTGGTGGTTGGTGCCGCACATCATTGATTACATCATTAGAAACACGAAACAAGATCCTTCTATGTACCAACCGCCCAAACGGGCAAATGGAGAAACCTGGGGGTTTGTAGGCTACGAAGCAGTAGAACTGCCTGAATCCATTTTTATGGGTCATAACGGCACAGGAAGAGAAACTGATACAGAGTGTACTTTTTTCTGGTCGTACAAATATTTCGATTACAAAATGCGTGACCAATGCGGTGAGATGAGTTACGACGGTGTAATGTTATTGGGCGAGTGCCTTCGCAATCACCGTTTGATTACAAGCTTTACAGACAGCGAAAAACGTATTTGGCAGGACATAAACGGCAAACACGCCCACGCAAATGAGAGCGGAGAAATTATCCCGGACATTCTTGTAATGACCGACGAGCAGCCTGAGGAAATCCACCGTTTCCTGAAAGAACACAAGAACTATCCGGCATTGATGGAGAACGCCACCGCCACATACAAGAAGCTGAACGCAATTTTCCAAAACTACAGTCACGAAGTCTTGCACAACAGCTTGGGTTACTACATTTCTGCGGAAATGTATACAATGCGTATGATGGCAGTTCACGATCTTGTGGATAACGGTTTTCTGCAGCTGCCTGATGATCCCAAGAAGTCAACCTTGGGAATGTACCTTGTGCTGTGATGACCCTCTTTCCCGTAGGGGCGGACCTGTGTGTCCGCCCACGGGTAAATTTGCATAGGAACGGCACACAGGCCGTTCCCTACGGTAAATCTTTAACGGGAGGCGAAACGCCTCCCC
>JAFQDY010000134.1 GCA_017399325.1 Oscillospiraceae bacterium | reverse complement strand
GGGCATCGGCCAGAACACTCAGAACCTCTGCCAGTCCGCCGGGCCGGTCAGGCACCTCCACTGCCCAGACGGGGGTCATGGACAGAATGTCGCCGTGCTGCAGCAGGATGGAGCTTGCCTTATAGGAATCATCCACAATCATACGGGCCAGGCCATAATCGGCGGTTTCCGCAATGGACAGGGCCCGGATATCGATGCCGTCATTTGCCAGCAGCTGCGTGATCTCCGCCAGCTGGCCAATGCGGTTTTCCAGAAATACAGAAATCTGATGAATATGCATATCACAAACCTCCTTAGATCTTGCGCTTGTCGATGACACGGACTGCCTTGCCTTCGCTGCGGGCGATGGTCTTGGGCGCCACAAGCCGAACCTTGGCGTAAATGCCCAGCATCGCCTTCAGCGCATCCACCAGTGCCTTCTCTGCAGAAGTGATCTTGGCCAGGGAGTCGGAGAAGTTCTCGGGGGTCATTTCCACCATAACCTCCAAAGTATCGGAGTGGTTGACGCGGTCAACCACGATCTGGTAGTTGGCAGGATAGCCCTGCTCCAACAGAACCGCTTCGATCTGAGACGGGAACACATTGACGCCCTTGACGATCAGCATATCGTCGCTGCGGCCCATAGGTTTGCTCATCTTGATGTGGGTGCGTCCGCAGGGACAGGCTTCCCGGGTCAGCACACAGATGTCCCGGGTGCGGTAACGCAGCAGCGGGAAGGCTTCCTTGGTGATGCAGGTGAATACCAGTTCGCCCTTTGTGCCTTCCGGCAGCACCTCGCCGGTCTCCGGGTTGATGATCTCCGCAATGAAGTGGTCTTCGTTGATATGCATACCGGTCTGTGCCTCACATTCGTAGGCAACGCCCGGGCCGGAAATTTCGGTTAAGCCGTAGATGTCATAGGCTTTGATGCCAAGACCTTTTTCGATGTCTTCCCGCATCTTCTGGCTCCAGGCTTCTGCGCCGAAGATGCCGGCTTTCAGTTTGATCTGATCTTTCAGTCCCCGTTCGTGAATGGATTCGGACAGATAGGCCGCGTAAGAGGGGGTGCAGCACAAAATGGTGGAACCCAGATCGGTCATAAACTGCAGTTGCCGATCGGTGTTGCCGGAGGACATAGGAAGCGTCAGGCAGCCCACCTTGTGGGAGCCGCCGTGCAAGCCGGCGCCGCCGGTGAACAGGCCGTAGCCGTAGGCCACCTGCACCACATCCTCCTTATCGCCACCGACGGCCATAATGGCACGGGCGCAGCAATCTTCCCACAGATCGATATCGTGCTGGGTGTAGAATGCCACAACACGCTTACCGGTGGTACCGGAGGTGGACTGGATACGGACACATTCGGACATAGGCTTACCGGCCAAGCCGTAGGGATAGGCCTCCCGCAGGTCGTCTTTGGTGAGGAAGGGCAGTTTGTGCAGATCGGCGGTGCTTTGAATATCCGCCGGGGTCAGGCCCTTTTCTTCCATTTTTTTACGGTAGTAAGGCACATTGTCCCACACATGCTGCACCTGTTTTACAAGGCGCTCGTCCTGCCATGCCTTGATCTGCTCATGAGAGGCAGTTTCAATTTCAGGTTGATAATACTTTGCCATTTTCTTTCCTTCTTCCTTATGCATTGCGTCCCAGTTGGAATGCGGTTTTGTTCAGTTCCAGGAATTTTGCGGGAACGCTCTTTTCGATGGCGTCCAGCCACTCCTGCTCGGTGAATTCAAAATAACGGGACAGATAGCCCATCAGAACGATGTTCACCGCCTTGGCAGAACCGGCCTGCTCTGCCAGCGCCAACGCATCAAAGGCATCCACATCCAGGCCGGCAACCTGCATTTTCTCTGTCAATCCCTGGGGATATTCCGCAGCGCCGATGATCACCGGCATAGGAGATATTCTCTGGGTATTGGCCACGATCCTTCCGCCGGGTTTCAAGAATTCTGTCCAGCGGGCCGCTTCCAGCAGTTCAAAGGAAACGATGAAATCCGCCTCGCCCTTATCAATCACAGGAGAATACACCTTGTCGCCAAAGCGCACATAAGTGACCACGCTGCCGCCACGCTGGCTCATACCGTGGACTTCCGACACCTTGATGTCATAGCCTTTTTCCAGCAGCATACGGCCCAACAGTTTGGAGGCAAGCAGACTTCCCTGTCCGCCTACGCCAACGATCATAATGTTCTGTGTCTTCATAGTTACGCCTCCTTTGCTGCTTGCAGCGCATCGAACTTGCACAACTGGGCGCAGACACCGCAGCCGGTGCAAAGGGTGTTATCGATCTTTGCCTTGCCGTCAACGATGCTGATGGCCGGGCAGCCGATCTTCATACAGGCCTTGCAGCCCACGCACTTATGGTCATCGGCAATGATGGGCTTTTTGTGCTTCACATATTTCAGCAGCGCGCAGGGGCGGCGAGAAATGATCACAGAAGGCTCATTGACAGCAGTTTCTTCCTTAATGGCCGCGTCACATTCTGCCAAATTATAGGGGTCGACCACCCGCACACGCTTGATGCCCACGGCCCGGCAAAGGGTCTCCAGATCGATCTTTGCGGCGGGGTCGCCTTTCAGGTTAAAGCCGGTGGTGGGGTTCTGCTGGTGGCCGGTCATACCGGTGATGGAGTTGTCAACGATGATCACCGTACCGCAGGACTCGTTATAGGCCATATTCACAAGGCCGGTCATACCGGAGTGCATAAAGGTGGAGTCGCCGATAACTGCCACGACCTTTCTGCC
Source organism: Oscillospiraceae bacterium (assembly GCA_017399325.1). Lineage (GTDB taxonomy): Bacteria > Bacillota > Clostridia > Oscillospirales > Oscillospiraceae > Faecousia. The sequence continues at coordinate 1,827 of JAFQDY010000134.1, read as the reverse complement.
CTCTCCGCCGCCGGACTTCACAAAGCCGTGCATACCCGAAATGGACGCGCCCATACAAATGGTGGTATCCAGCGCTGCCAAAGGCGGCACTGCGCCCAAGGTATAACAACCGATGTCGCCCAAGGCGGTCACCTTGTTCTTCGCCAAAGTGTAGAACAGGCCTCTGTGGGGGCAGCCGGCGCACATAACGGGAGGCCGGTTGGGAATGGCTGCGTCCAGTTTTGTGCCGGAAACGGTATCTACGCCCAACTTCTCTGCCACCAGATTCTGAGAGAACTCGCCGATGCAGGAGAATTTCTCCTTGCCCACGCAAGCAAGACCTAACTCTTTACAGTGGGTCTCAATGAAACTGTCCAGTTCCTCGACTACCACCAAAGTGTCCACAGAAGCGGCAAAGTCCTTGATCTTCTGCTGGGGCAGCGGCCAGATCATACCCAGTTTCATAACCGGATATTTGTCGCCGCAAACTTCCTTCACATACTGATAGGAAGTAGAAGATGTGATGATACCGATAGAACGGTCAGTGCCGTCTTCGATGCGGTTAATCTCGCAGGTTTCTGCCCACTGGGCCAGTTTCCGGGTGCGCTCTTCCACGAAGGGATGACGCATTTTGGCGTTGCCGGGCATCATAATATACTTTTGGGGGTTCTTTTCGTATTTTCTGCTGACTTCCACCCGCTGACCCGGCTCCACAATGCTTTGGGAGTGAGAAACGCGGGTACACATTTTGATAAAAACAGGTGTGTCGTACTGCTCGGACAGTTCGTATGCCAACTTGGTAAAGGCCAACGCCTCAGCAGAATCTGCCGGCTCCAGCATAGGGATCTTGGCGGCTCTGGCATAATGGCGGGAGTCCTGCTCGTTTTGGGAAGAATGCATACCGGCATCGTCAGCCACGCCGATGATCATACCGGCATTCACGCCGGTATAGGCGATGGTAAACAGGGGGTCTGCCGCCACATTCAGGCCAACGTGCTTCATAGCACAAAAACTGCGCTTACCTGCCAAACTGGCGCCAAACGCCGCTTCCATAGCCACCTTTTCGTTGGGCGCCCACTCGGCATAGACTTCCTGATATACGGCCACGCACTCGGTGATCTCGGTGCTGGGTGTGCCGGGATAACTGGACACAAAACTGCAGCCACCCTCATACAGGCCTCTGGCCACTGCTTCGTTACCAAGCATCAGTGTTTTCATAACCATACCTCCTAATGGAATCAGCCGGTGATCTGGCTTTCCACCAGACGACCCTGACAGTATTTTTCACGCAGTACAGGCTTTTCGATCTTGCCTGTGGGATTTCTGGGAACACGGTCGAAAATGATCTGCTTGGGGCGTTTGTATCGGGGCAAACCCTCGCAGAAAGCATTGATCTCCGCCTCGCTGCAGGTCATACCTTCCTTAATCTCCACAATGGCCGCAGCGATCTCGCCCAAGCGGGGATCCGGCAGGCCGATGACCGCCACATCCTTAATTTTATCAAATCTGCGCAGGAAATCTTCGATCTGGACAGGATAGAGATTTTCACCGCCGGAAATGACCACATCTTTCTTCCGGTCTACCAGATAGATGAATCCGTCCTCATCCATACGGGCCATATCGCCGGTCCAAAGCCACTGGCCCTTCAGCACTTCGTTGGTGGCTTCGGGGTTTTTGTAGTAGCAGAGCATCACGCCGGGGCCTTTGACCGCCAGTTCGCCCACTTCGCCCTGGGCAACTTCGTTGCCACATTCGTCGATGATCTTGGACTCCCACAGGTAGCCGGTCTTGCCGATTGCGCCCACTTTATGGATATTCTCCACGCCCAAATGGACACAGCCGGGTCCG
>JAFQDY010000133.1 GCA_017399325.1 Oscillospiraceae bacterium | reverse complement strand
CGTATGTCTGCGCTACTTAAACGAAGATCCCTGGGAGCGCCTGCGGAAGATCCGCAAGGCTATGCCCAACACCAAGTTGCAGATGCTGCTGCGCGGTCAGAACGTTTTGGGTTATTCCCACTATCCAGATGACTTCGTAAAACTGTTCGTGAAGAAGGCCGTGGAAAACGGTATGGATGTGATCCGTATCTTCGACGCGCTGAACGACGTGAAGAATATGAAGGTGGCTATGGAAACCACCGTAAACGCCGGCGCAATCGCCTCCGGCGCTATCTCCTACACCACTTCCCCTGTCCACACCCACGCCAAGTATGTGGAAATGGTCAAGGAACTGAAAGAAATGGGCGCCACCACCATCTGCATCAAGGATATGGCCGGCATTATGGGCCCCAAGGAAGCCTACGATCTGGTCTCCGCCATTAAGGACGCAGTGGACCTGCCCATCGATCTGCATACCCACTCCACCACAGGTCTGGCATTTATGACCTACCTGAAGGCCGTGGAAGCCGGTTGTGACATCATCGACACCGCCATTTCTCCCTTCTCCGGCGGCACTTCCCAGCCCGCTACCGAAACTTTGGCTTACGCGCTGCGTCAGTTGGGCTACGAAGTTTCCCTCAACGACGAATGCACCACCAAGATGGCCGACTACTTCAAGGGCATCCGTGACGAATTCATCGCCGACGGCACTTTGATGCCCAAGGCTTTGGCAACCGACACCCAGTGCCTGACCTATCAGGTTCCCGGCGGTATGCTCAGTAACCTGATGAGCCAGTTAAAGCAGATGAACGCGCTGGATAAGTTCGAGGAAGCATTGGCCGAGACCCCCAAGGTCCGTGCCGATCTGGGCTATCCTCCTCTGGTCACTCCCACTTCTCAGATGGTTGGCGTGCAGGCAGTCCGCAATGTTTTGGACGGTGAGCGCTACAAGACCGTTTCCAAGGAGATCAAGGCTTACTGCCGCGGTGAATACGGCACCACCCCCGCCCCCATCGACGAAGCCATCAAGACCCAGATCCTGGCCGGCGACAAGGAATTGGACGGCCGCTATGCCGACACCTTGGCTCCCGTTGTGGAATCCACCCGTGAAAAACTGGGCGCTATGGCCAAGTCCGACGAGGATGTTCTGTCCTATATCGCATTCCCCAATCTGGCTGAAAAATTCTTCGAAGTCCGCAAGGAAAAAGAAGAAAATATGGCAACCTACACCATCGTGGAAGTGTAAGGAGGTCACCGTATGCCCGAATATTTGAACATTGCTGACGCAGGCATCACTGCGTTGTTGGGTTATGCAGTGGTGTTCTTCGGCATCATTTTGCTGATGATCGTGGTTATGATCACAGGCGGCATCTTCATTGCCGCTGAAAAGCGCAAAAAGGCCGCCGAACCTGCTCCCGCGCCTGTAGCGGAAGCACCCAAGCCCACCGCGCCCGGTTCTGCCGGTCAACTGAAACTGCACAATGTTGCGCCCAAGACCGCAGCTATGCTGATGGCCATCGTGGCCGACAAAATGGGGAAACCCCTGAACGAACTGCGCTTCATTTCCATCAAGGAGGTTGAATAAAAATGGTATATAAAGTAACTTTGAACGGCCGCACCTACGAAGTTGAGGTGGAAGCCGGTAAGGCTATGCTCCTTGACGAGTACGAAGCCATCGCTCCTGCAGCACCCGCTGCACCTGTTGCCGCACCCGCTGCTGCACCTGCCGCTGCTCCCGCAGCCGCACCCGCACCTGTTGCCGTGGGCGCAGGCACACCTGTCAACGCCCCCATGCCCGGCACGATCCTGAAGGTCAATGTGACCGCAGGTCAGGCCGTCAAGGAAGGCGACGTTCTGTGCGTACTGGAAGCCATGAAGATGGAAAACGAAATTATGGCCCCCAAGGCCGGTACCGTTTCTCAGGTGATCACCGCCAAGGGCGCATCCGTCAGTACCGGCGATGTGCTGGTGGTTTTGGCGTAAGGAGGGCAGCCAATGAACATTGGTCAAACTCTGTTGGAACTGTGGCAAAATTCCGGTTTTGCAGCGCTTTTCGAAAAGTTCTGTTACCAGAACGCCGACGGTATGTGGGTTGGCGGTTATCAGAACCTTGTGATGCTGATCATCTCCTGCGTGCTGCTGTACCTTGCCATCGTGAAGAAGTTCGAGCCGCTGCTGCTTTGCGGCATCGCCTTTGGTTGTCTTTTGTCCAATCTGCCCGGCGCAGGCCTGTATAACCAGGAGCTGTGGAAGAACTTTATGGACGCAACCCACGCAAATTACCACTCCTACGGCACCATCCTGAAGGAAGGCGGCCTGCTGGATATTTTCTACATCGGTGTGAAAACCAGCCTGTACCCCTGCCTGATCTTTATGGGCGTGGGCGCAATGACCGACTTTGGTCCTCTGCTTTCTAATCCCAAGAGTCTTCTTTTAGGCGCAGCTGCCCAGCTGGGCGTGTTCGCTGCCTTCTTCG
>JAFQDY010000132.1 GCA_017399325.1 Oscillospiraceae bacterium | reverse complement strand
CTGGCAAGACCCACATCCGGTGATGCCATTGTAGGTGGATATAGCATTGTGAAAGAGCCGGATAAGGTAAAGCAGTTGATCGGCGTATCTCCACAAGAAACTGCCGTTGCACCGAACCTCTCTGTTAAGGAGAACCTTGCGCTCATTTGTGGCATCTACGGTTTTTCAAAACAGAAGACAGAATCGAGGATTCGTGAATTGACCGAACAGTTCTCTCTGCACAGTGTACTGCAAAGAAAGGCCAGCAAATTGTCCGGGGGTTGGCAACGTCGTGTCAGCATTGCTATGGCACTGATCAGCGATCCGAAAATCTTGTTCTTGGATGAGCCGACACTTGGTTTGGATGTGATTGCAAGACACGATCTGTGGGAGACCATTTGTTCATTGAAAGGCAAGGCCACGGTCATTTTAACCACACATTATATGGAGGAGGCCGAAGCCCTGTCTGACCGCATAGGCATTATGAAAAGCGGTCACTTACTTGCAGTGGGAACAGTAGCGGAACTGAAACAAAAGACCGGTGCCGATCGTTTTGAAACGGCCTTCGTGTCGATCGTAAAGGAGGCGTAAATATGAGGATGCTTACATTTGCAAAAAGGTGCGGTAAGGAGATTTTGCGTGATCCTATCAATCTGACATTTGGATTGGGCTTTCCGTTGGTTTTGTTGGTGCTGTTAACCGCGATCCAGGCCAATATTCCTGCAAGTCTTTTTGAGATCAACACTTTGACGCCCGGAATAACTGTGTTTGGTTTGTCATTTATGACTCTTTTTTCTGCAACATTGGTTGCGAAAGATCGTGAAAGCGCATTATTGCAAAGGTTGTATACTACGCCGCTTACCGGCTCTGACTTTGTCATGGGTTATATGCTTCCGATCCTGCCAATTGCATTGGGACAGACCGTTGTCTGCTATTTGTTTGCGATTCCATTGGGGCTGGAAGTGAACGCGAATATTATTTTTGCCTTTATCGGGATCATCCCCATAGCGATTTTTAATGTGGCACTTGGACTTTTGTGCGGCAGTTTGCTGGGCGTAAAACAGGTCGGTGGTATATGCGGCGCGCTGCTCACCAATCTTACTGCGTGGCTTTCAGGCGTATGGTTTGATTTGGACCTTGTGGGTGGCGTTTTCAATAAAATTGCAAATGTACTTCCGTTTGTTCATGCAGTTGAGGTGGAAAAAGCATTGTTTAACGGAGATCTTTCTGGCGCTGCGGCGCACATTCTGCCTGTTGTTCTGTATGCGGCTGTGATTACCGCGGTAGCGATATTCTGCTTTGTAAGGCAAATGAGAAGGCAGTAAATTTTTCAAATTTTCCAATTGGAAGGAGATGAGGGGGATCGAGAAAATTAATGTGGACAACAGTTTGCGAACTGGTGGCAGCAACAGTCCACCGGATTGTTGCATTTAGATGGGTTTTATTATGGTGGAGTCGACGATGTTAAAGACGAACTTTTTTGAAAAGAAATAGAAAAGGCGAATCCATCTCCCAAGGGAAATGGGTTCGCCTTTAACTTGTTTGAAGTATGTTGATAATAATGATACGGTTTCAGATGGTTTCAAAAGGTTTCACTCAAAAATGAAACTATTAAACGGGAAGTGAAACTCTCTTTTGGGACTG
>JAFQDY010000131.1 GCA_017399325.1 Oscillospiraceae bacterium | reverse complement strand
CCGCCGCAAGGAAATGCTGCAGGACATCGCGATCCTGACCAACGGCACCGTGATCTCCAGCCAACTGAATATGGAACTGACCGAGACCCAACTGACCGATCTGGGCCACTGCCGTCAACTGGTGGTTACCAAGGACTCCACCACCATCGTAGACGGTGACGGCTCTGCCGATGCCATCAAGGCTCGCGCACAGCAGATCCGCGCTTCCATCGCCACCACCACTTCCGACTATGACCGTGAGAAGCTGCAGGAGCGTTTGGCAAAACTCTCCGGCGGTGTTGCCGTTATCAAAGTCGGCGCACAGACCGAAGTTGCCATGAAGGAAAAGAAACTGCGCGTTGAGGATGCTCTGAACGCTACCCGCGCAGCCGTGGAAGAAGGCATCGTGGCCGGCGGCGGTACTGCTCAGGTCAACGCCATCGCAGCCGTTGAAAAACTGATCGCCAAACTGACCGGTGACGAGAAGACCGGCGCAAAGATCATTGCCACCGCTCTGCAGGCACCCATCCGCCAGATCGCAGAGAACGCCGGTGTGGACGGCAGCGTGGTATACGAGAAGATCAAGAACTCCAAGAAACTGGGTTACGGCTACAACGCCTACACCGAGACCTATATGGATATGATCGAAAACGGCATCGTTGACCCCACTAAGGTCACCCGTTCCTCTTTGGAGAACGCCGCATCCATCGCCGCTTGCGTGCTGACCACCGAGTCTTTGGTGGCCGACAAGCCCAACCCCGCAGGTGATGCTGCCGCTATGGCCGCAGCCGCTGCCGGTGGCGCTGGAATGTACTAAGAAACCAAACAAAAACCTCCCTCGGATGAGGGAGGTTTTTTGCTCATTAGGCCCAATGAACCCCTGCAAATGGAAAGTTAAAAATTAGCATTTCTTCCGTGGGGGATTCCACAAGGGGGATGAGGCAGATAACCTTATTTGCGGAATTTGCTCGCTCCGAATCCCCCTTTGGTCGTGGGAAGGGTCCGGGAAACCTACGAAACGTTTCCCGGGGACTCTTTGCATACTTTCTCGTCCGTGAGAAAGTATGAACGCTCTCCCGAACACCTCATCCGACCTCGCTATCGCTCGGCCACCTTCCCCTCAAGGGGAAGGCTTTGTTTCCTGCATACCAATCTCGTAATGATTCCTATAATGAAAAAGGTTAGCATCACGATCGCAATCGTATAATAGACACCCGCAAGGCCGTAATTATAATAAGACCCGGTTCCAAAAAAGAGCAGCAAAACGAAAACATTGCTCAAGACCAGCGACAAAAAGCCGCTTTTCAGCACGGCAAGATAACCGTCAGCGGTTCGGCTGTCCGGAAACGCCAGCATACACAGACAATAGGCAAAAAACGCCACTAAGTTGGAACACACTACTACGCCGCCGGCCGTCACACTGTTGGTAAATTCCAGCGTGGTCCAAAGCAAAACACCCAAAGCCGCCATTCCCCATAAAACAACGGAGAAAGCCCTGCGGAGCAAACAGGTCTCCTTTGCGGCGCTGTACCGGGCGGCCTTTTGCAATGTCTGCATTTCCCTGTCTTTGGTATCCCCCGTTTTTCTTTGTCCGTCCAACAATTCCTGAATATCCACCCCATACAGCGCTGACAGAAAAACGAGAACGTCCATATCCGGCAAATTCACACCCGTTTCCCACCGGGAGACCGTCCTGGTCGTAACATTGAGTTGCTCTGCGAGTTGCGCCTGGGTGAGTCCCTTTTCCTTACGCAATTCTCTTAAAAATGCGCCAAATTTTACTGTGTCCATAGGAAACCTCCTTTCGGTATGATCCTGGTCTGCTTTTATTATACAGGCTTTTTCTCGAAAATTACAGGACATTAAACGGGATTTTTATATTTGGACATAAAAAACCTCCCTCATCCGAGGGAGGTTTTTTAGCCTTCTCCTGGAGGAGAAGGGGGACCGCGTAAGCGGTGGATGAGGTGGTTTGCTTTTTGCGGTCACACCTCATCCGTCAAGAATCAAAGATTTTTGCCACCTTCCCCTCAAGGGGAAGGCTTTGTTATTTCACTTCCAATGTGCCCAGCAGTTCCAATATGAGCCTGCAATGCTCTTTTTCCTGCTGAGCCATCCGGGCGAAGATCTGGCCGTACTCCGGGTCGTTGGCCCGGGCTTCATACTGAGCCAAACACCGCATCTCCCGTCCGTAACACCGGCGGAGCATCACCGACACCGGCGCTTTTTCCATAGCAGGCGGCTGGGGCACATCCGGCCGACCCGTCCCCTGCAAGGTATAAATTCCCTTTAAACAAGCCATATGGGCCTGCTCCTCCTGCCCCATTTTCCGTAAAATGGCGGCGTGATTGCCCTGCACCCGCCGGGACAGGGACAGATAAACGGCCGCGTCTGCCCATTCCTCCGCGATCATTCCCGTCAATCCCCGGGTGGGGTCTTCCGCCACACTGCCCTGGACACGCTGCCAGACCCGGGCGGTTTTGGCTTTGTCATAAACTTCCATAATTTCCTCCTGCATTTATTTTCACCATTACAGTATATGGTGTTACAGGCGCAGATTTTCGGAAAATTTGTTGGCATAAAGATAAAAATAACGCTTTTCTTTTTCGGACAAATGTGCTAATATAAAGAAAACAAGCGGAAAGGAGACCCCGCCATGCCAAGAACCAGCAACAAATCCCAACTGATTTTGGAATTCGTCAACCAATTCATTCAGGAAAACGGCTTTGCCCCTTCCGTCCGTGAGATCGGTTCGGCTGTGGGCCTGAGTTCCACCGCCTCGGTCAGTTACCATTTGCAGCAACTGCAGGCAAAGGGCCTGCTGGTCTCCCCCGGCGAAAAGGGCCGCAAGCGCTCCATCGTCACCGCCACCCGCCCCGGTCAGATCCCGGTGGTGGGTGTGGTCACCGCAGGTATGCCCATTCTGGCGCGGGAAAACCGGGAAGGCACCATCTGCTGGGACGGCGATTCCTCTTGCTTTGCCCTCCGCGTCCGGGGTGACAGTATGATCGGCGCGGGTATTTTAAGCGGCGATATGGTGGTGGTCCGCCCCCAGTCCTATGCTGACGACGGTCAGATCGTGGTGGCCCGCATTGGCGACGAAGCCACCGTCAAGCGCCTTTGCCGGAAAGACGGCCAGGTCTGGCTGATACCGGAAAACGATGCCTACGCCCCCATCAACGGCAACGAGGCCGAACTGATCGGACTTGTAAAAGCCGTGGTCAGAGAGTACTGACAAAGAAAACCTGCCAAAGCAGGTTTTCTTTTTTGTGTAAAAAGGGATTTTTCTCCAAGTTTTTCTATAAAAATTGTTTACTTTTATACCTTGGTATGCTATACTATTTGCGCATTATTGAAATTTAAGCAAAAAACAACAAAAATAGGCGGCAAGGCGCCGTCTAAAACAATTGAAAGGGGTATATTCAATGTCTCACAAGTATGTTT